>NZ_JBBMFO010000039.1:0-12128 GCF_040096015.1 Peptoniphilus hominis (ex Hitch et al. 2025)
TACTATGCAAGAGTTATGGAATCAAAAGCCGAGAAAAAAGAATTAAAAGCAGCATAAGACTTTGAAAACACTAAAAACAAGCCGATTGATTACCCTCGGCTTGTTTGCCATGCACTAATTTAATTATTTAAATAATAAAAAATAACCTGAAATTAATTTCAGGTTAAGCTTGACTTTTGTTAGCAGGTTTTTTTGGATTAAAACATTTTCTCCTATCTCCCCCTTTATCTCCATAACTTTTAATTGTTAAGTCATGATTGCTTTTTTATATAGTTTGCTGTCTTTTGGATATAGTTATGGACTTTATTTTTATAAATTTATTATAACAAAAGAAAGTGTATAATTCCACTTTATTATAGAGGTTTTTTGTCAGTTTTTCGCCATTTCAATGTACAATCCACCCCCCCCCTATTAAAAATCGTACGAATTTTAGTGCAATTTTTTCACGTGCTTTTTGTGGCCTTTTATGTCTTTTTTTCTATCGTTATTTATGCAAGGCTTGAATTTTAGCCATTTCTTATATGTGATATTGTTTCTTGCTGCTGAATTTTTGTATTTTTTTCTGCAACCCTTTGCAATAAATTTCTTTTTTCACTTTTTTGTTTATTTTTTTAAATTTTTACTTTTGTAACTTTTGTGACATAAAAAAAAAGAGGTGGAAAACCTCTTTTTAAATCAATTTATTAATTTTTTTCTAAAATTTTTAACGCTATGTCTACATTTTCCTTTGATGCTTGTCGCATTTTTTCTGTATTTTCTCTTAATATTTCTCGTCTTTCTTCTAAGTTGTCTAAGGCTTCTAATATTTTGTCATATAATTCTTCTGCTGTGAAGTTTTCTACATCTACAGCTTCTTTTATGCCAAGTTCTTCAACCATGGCTTCAACCTTTGGGTCGTAAATTATTCCCACCATGGGAAGATTTACGCTGGCTGCGTAGACTAAGGAGTGAAGGCGCATGGCTGCAAGGAGCCTTAGTTTTTTGAAGATGCCCATAAGCTCTCCTGCTGAATAGGTATTTTCTATTAGCATGACTTTTTCCTTGTGGCTGCATTTTTCTGCTACTTCTCTTGAATAGACATTGTCCCTTGGTGTGTGGAAGGGTACAAGCAAGATATCGTAGCCAGCTTCTATTAAGAGGTCAATGGTCTTTGCAAATTTTTCTTTTATTGTTTCATCTTTTTTGTGGTCTCTTATGCAAAATCCTAGGGTCTTTTCTGTTATTTTTATGCCTTCGTCTCTTAAGATCTCCTCAACCCTATCTTGGTCTGCCGCCTTTAGGGTAAAGACTGGGTCTGCTGTCACTTCTATATTTTTATTTGTCACGCCCAAATCTCTTACGAAGTCGTAGGATAGTTTGTCACGAAGGGTGATGTAGTCAACTTTATTTAGGACTCTCTTGGTCAAAATTCTGTTTTTCCTCTTGTCAATGGGTCCTATGCCGTTGGCGTAGACGCAAACTTTTTTCCCCAGCATCTTCGCCAAAATTATCACTGAGAGATAGTAGATTATGCTTCTCGTTGAGGTTATGTCCTGAAGAAGGGAGCCGCCGCCTGATAGGAGGAGGTCTGCATCCTTTAGTGCTGAAATAAGTTCTGGTAATGAAAATCTATTTACTGCATCTATGCCGTAAACTTTTTTTGTCTTCTCAGGATTTTTTGAAAGTGCTGTCATTTTTATTTCAAAATTTTCTCTATTTAGTTTTTTAAAGTCTTCTACCATGGCCTTTAGGATGGCATCGTCGCCAGAGTTGTCAAAGCCAAAGTATCCTGATACTAGGATTTTTTTCATACCATTCATTTTATCACTCTGTTATTGGTTTTCTTTCTACTGTGTTCTTGCTTGCTGTATTTGTATTTTCTACTTCTTCTGAATTTATTTCGCTTTGTTTTTCTCTTTCATCTTTTTCTACTTTTATGGCTGTAAATATTATGCCAAGTACAATCCAGAAGGTAAATATTATTCTCGGAATGTAGAGGAAGTGTTCTACAAGTCCATGGCCCATGATGCCTATGATGCTGGCAAAGAGTCCTGCTCCAAGGTACTTGAAATACTTGTCCTCTGATTTTACTAGATTTACATAAGCGTATTTTAGGGTGGACAAAAGTAGCAACATGAAGAAGATAAATCCTATTAAGCCAATTTCTGCTGCCACTTCAAGATAGGTGTTGTGGGCATGGTAGATGGGCATGGTCCTGATATATCTCTCGAAGGTGTCCTTGAAGGGCATATAGCCAAAGCCAACGCCTGCTACGAGGTTGTCCCTTATTACATCCATGGTGATGTTCCAAATTTTTATCCTGTATAGGTTTGATGTGTCCACTGTTGAGCCAATGGAGGTAATCCTGTCTAGGACCTTTTGTGGCAAGAACGCCAGTCCTCCAAGAATTATTGGCACTCCTAATAGTAGCAGTCTCTTATCTACTAAGAGGACAAAGGCAAGGGCTGCAAGGGCAATTCCTACCCAACCACCTCTTGACAATGTCATGACTATGCAAAGTAGGAGTATGCCTGTTGAGGCTGCAAAGAGAAATTTCTTCCTCATGGACTTTGTGTACCAAGTTATTCCTACTGCTATTGGTGTAATTAGGACCAGGTATTCTGCCAAAATATTTGGATTGAAAAATACTGAGTAAACTCTAACTGCAATATCTGTGTTGTTTTCTGTGTCAAGCCACTCTGGCCTCATTTGTACTCCCGTAAAGTATTGGACTACTCCAAGTAGGGCAACTAGGAGGGCTGACAAAAGTAGTGTTGACACAAAGGCATTGAGCTCTGCCTTGGTCTTTATGGAATTTGTCATGGCAAATAAAAAGGATATGCCTGCTGCATTTAGTGCCAAGTCACGAACTGAGCCTGATGGATCAATAGATGTTATAGTTGAAAAAACTATTATAAAGGCAAATATGAAAAGGGGCACTGTCCTCTCGCCTACTGTGAAACTTTCCTTGTAGAGAAAGGTCCTTAGTAGGACAAAAAATCCCATGGAAAGGAGCATTATTAGTCCCAAGGCATCGGGCACAAAGGGATATAAAAAGGCTGTTGCGAAAAGTCCAATTTTTATGTCGTAGATGACTAAAAGGAGTCCGCTTACGCCCACAAAGGCTGCCAAAAATAGTTTTGTTCCCAAAAAATAATAGATTAGGCTTAGGAAAAGAGCAGACAAAAGTATAAAATTAATTTTTTTTGATTTTACCACCAGTTTTCACCGCCTTCATCTAATTTAAAGAAAGATGTAAAAAATTCTAGGACCTTGGAACCTTTTATTATGTCCATGTACTTGCCCTTTAAGATGGAAAGAATTATCCCAAGTACAATAAAGGCACAGGGCAAAATTATCTTCGCCTTTAAAATTATAGAAATTATTAGGGTGAAAATACCTGTGTAAAACATAATGTTTGATATCATACCTGCGATTTCGTCAAAATCATCAAAGGACTTAAAGGCTGAGCCAAGGAAAAAGGAATGCTTAATCAGTGGCACAAAAATCCTGCCCAAAAAATTCATAAATTTTTCTATTAAGTTAAAAAGTCCTCTATAAATTCTATAGATAAAGGATTTTGCAAATAAAACTTTTTCGCCTGCTAGGACTTTTTTAGTCTTTGAATTTGCAAAGTTTTCTGCTAGAGGTTTTCCTATAAAACCCATAATCCTTTTTGTCTGTGAGCTCTCGTAGTAGCCAGAAAAGGACCTGTAGATTTTATTTAGAAAGCTTATAGTTAATGAATTAATAGTGATCACCTAGTTCTTTACTTCAACGCCAAGTATTGTCATAAATGTTGTTATGGACTTGTTTTTGATTCTCATCTCTGCACCGATTCTCACTTGTTCAGTTCCAACTTGATAAAAATCTTGAGTTTCCTTGACATCTGCGTCTATCGTAATAATTACTCTGAACTTGCCAGGTACTTCTGCATTGTAAAATTTTCCTTGGTATTCTGTCTTGTCCTTGTAGGGTTCAACTTCAGCTGTGGCGATTTTGCCTATTAAAGTTCCCTTGTCGTAGTCGTAGATTGGGTCGCCAACTTTTATATTATTGGCAGTTACATCTCTTACATCTTTAACTTCTGCAGTGATGACACCCTTTTTTGTAGTTGCTTCGCCAACTGCTGCCTTGTTGCCAAATCTCTTTACTCCCACCATTACAAGGGCAAGTAATAAAATTATTACCAATAAATCGACTATGTTAATTAGTCCAAAAAGTCTGCCCCTTTTGTCAATTATCTTCATGTTTTCCTCCCCTTAATATTTCATCGTAAATTTCTTTTTGTCTTTCTCCCATGGATTCATGAGAATATTTTTCTACTACTTCTTTTTTTATGTTGTCGCCAAGTTCCTTTAGTTTGTCTCTCTTGTCATAGAGGTCCAAGATGTATCTGGAAAGGGACTTGTAATTTCCCACTGGGAATAAGTATCCAGTGTAATCGTCCTTTATGATCTCTGGTATGCCGCCAGTCTTTGTGGAAACTGTAGGCACAGAAAGCATTGCTGCTTCAAGAATTACATAGGGAAAGGACTCAGAAATGCTTGTAAGCACATTTATGTCTATGGCGTTAAAGAAGGAATACTTATCCCTTACAAAGCCAAGGAAGTAAATATTCTTTTCTATGCCAAAGGACTTAGCCATTTCTTCAAGCTTTTTCTTTTCGTCGCCATCTCCTGCTATTAAAAATATAATGTCTGGGTTTACTTCTAGGCTTTCCTTGCAAGCCTTTATAAAGGTTTCATGGTCCTTTACCTTATCTAGCCTTGCTGCTATTCCCACCAAGAGCTCACCATTGTAGTTGATCTTATATTTTTCCAAGAAAGCAGTCTTTGGGATGTACTCTATTTTTTCTTCTGTGTCTATGCCGTTGTAGAGGACATGGATTTTATCCCTGTCAAAACCTCTATCCACTAGCATTTTTTTGAAATTATCACTTACGCAAATGTAGTGATCAAATTTTTTTAAGGACATCTTATTTAAAGTTGTGTAGATTAAATTTTTGTAAAATGAGTCCTTGAAGTCAAGCATGTAATCTGAATGGATAGTTGTGACCATAGGGACTTTTATTTTCTTTTTTAAAAACATGCAAATAAAATTAGCTCGCGCTCCGTGGGCGTGGACTAAGTCGTACTTGCCATTATTTATTTCGTCACTTAATTTAGAAACGACGGAAAGGTCTGATCTCTTTTCTTGTGGATAGACTTCTATGTCGATGCCTCTCTCCTTTGCTTCGTCATAAAAGGTGTCCTTTATGAAGCAAATGATTTTGGTTTCGACTTTGCCAGATAAGCCTTTCATCAGCGTAAAGATATGGGTCTTTGCGCCACCTGTGTCGCCGCCACTAATTAAATGGAGAACTTTTGTCATAACTTCTCCTCCTTATCTTTCTTATTATACAATAAATTCTAAATAATTTTAACTCTTTTGTTGGACAATATGAGTGATGAAGATTCTCTACATATTATTCTAAATTTTTGTGAGAAGTTTTATAAATTTTTTCTTAAAAAGTTCTTGCATTTTTTTTGTAAAAGTGATTTAATAATAAAGATAAAAAAATAGAAAATCAGTCCAAGGACTGACGCAGAATCATGTCCTTGTGCATGATTTTTTTTTGAGCAAATTTAATACCTTAAATTTTTTTTGCCCATTTTTAAGAATGTTTGATCTTTTATTTGGAAAAGGAGAAAAAAATGCCAAGAGATAATTCGATTAAGAAGACGCTAGTAATAGGATCTGGTCCCATTGTTATAGGACAAGCTGCTGAGTTTGACTACTCAGGCACACAAGCTTGCGAAACTCTAAAAAAGAATGGTGTGGAAACTGTTCTTGTGAACTCAAACCCTGCTACTATTATGACAGACAAGGGTGTTGCCGATAAAATTTATATAGAGCCAATAACTATTTCCTTTATAGAAAAAATTATTGAAAAGGAAAGACCTGATTCCCTTATTGCAGGCATGGGCGGACAAACTGGTCTTAACATGACCCTAGAACTAGACAAGCGTGGAATTTTAGATAAATACGGAATAAAAATTATAGGCACTGACATTGAAGCTATAAAAAAAGGCGAAGACAGAGATATTTTTAGAAATACAATGAAGGAAATTGGCGAGCCAATTATCCAGTCTGAAATCGCAACTACCCTAGAAGAAGGAAAGGTCCTTGCAGAAAAAATTGGCTACCCTCTAGTTATTAGACCTGCCTACACTTTAGGTGGAACTGGCGGCGGCTTTGCCTATGACGAAGAAGAACTTGAAGAAGTTTTATCTCATGGACTTAGCCTTAGCCCAGTAAACGAATGTCTTCTTGAAAAATCTATTCGTGGTTGGATGGAAATTGAATTTGAAGTTATTAGAGATGCTGCTGGCGAAAAAATTATTGTCTGCGACATGGAAAATGTGGACCCAGTTGGAGTTCACACTGGCGACTCCATTGTAGTTGCTCCTTGCCAAAGTCTTGATAAGGATGTCCTACAAAAATTAAAAAATGCTGCCCTAAATATTGTTGAAAATGTAAATGTCGTTGGCGCTTGCAATGTTCAGCTTGCACTTAATCCTGAAACTTTGGACTACGCTGTTATAGAAATCAATCCAAGAGTTTCTCGTTCCTCTGCCCTTGCCTCAAAGGCAACAGGCTATCCAATTGCAAGAATTGCAACAAAGATTGCCCTTGGCTTTAACCTTTCTGAAATCGAAAATGAAACTACTGGCGAAACAATAGAAAATTATGAACCACACTGCAATTATGTAGTTGTTAAAATTCCTAAATGGCCTTTTGACAAATTCAAATTTGCAAATAGAAAACTTGGCACAAAGATGATGGCAACTGGCGAAGTTATGTCAATCGGCTCTTCCTTTGAAGAAGCTCTCATGAAGGGAATTAGGTCTCTTGAAATTTCTAAATTCTCTCTTGAATCTAAATTCTCTGAAGAAAGAACTACTGAAGAATTAAAGAAGAGAATTAAATTCCCTGACGACGAAAGACTTTTTGATGTTGCAGAAATTATGAGGCGTGGACTTTCCATTGAACTTATCCACGACATAACTGGCATCGACCTTTACTTCTTGGAAAAAATCGAAAACATAGTTCGTGAAGAAGAAAATCTTAAAAAGTTAAGCCTTGACACAATGACTCCTGATGAGCTTGCTAAACTTAAAAAACTTGGCTTCTCTGACAAGACTATTGCCAAGGCCCTTGGCGTAGATATGGAAGATGTAATTGAACTTCGTGAAAAAAATAAAATTCTTCCAAATTACAGAAGAGTTGACACATCTCCATTTAGAAAAAACGGTGCTTACTATTACTCAACTTATGAAAAGACAGACGAAAATATTGTGTCAGACAAGAAAAAAATAATCGTAATTGGATCTGGTCCTATAAGGATTGGTCAAGGAATTGAATTTGACTACTGTAGCGTTCACGCAATTAAGGCTCTAATAAAAATGGGCATAGAAACAGTTACAATCAACAACAACCCTGAAACTGTTTCAACAGACTTCGACACATCAGACAAACTTTACTTCGAGCCACTTACTGAAGAAGAAGTTAAGTCTATAATTGAAATTGAAAAACCTATGGGAGTTATCCTTGCCTTTGGTGGACAAACTGCCATTAAGCTTGCAAAATATCTTCACTCACAAAAAATCAACATCTTAGGAACTGACTTTGAAGACATAGACAGGGCTGAAGACAGAGAAAAATTTGACGAAATGCTTGAAGAGTTAAAGATCAATAGACCAAAGGGACATGGAGTCTTCACTGTTAAAGAAGGACTTGATGCTGCAAAGGAACTTGGCTATCCACTACTTGTTAGACCTTCCTATGTGCTTGGTGGACAAGGAATGCAAATAACTTATGACGAAGAAAGTTTGAAAACTTATTTGCAAAGTGCCTTCGAAAGAGATGCAGTTAACCCAGTTTTAATAGACAAGTATTTAGTTGGTCGTGAAATCGAAGTTGACGCAATTTCAGATGGAGAAGATGTCTTAATTCCTGGCATCATGGAACACCTTGAAAGAGCAGGAGTTCACTCTGGCGACTCAATAACAATTTATCCAAGCCTTCACATCTCAGATGCTATAAAGGCAAAAATCTTAGACTACACAAAGAAAATTGCCAAGGCACTTCATGTAAAGGGCATGATCAACATTCAGTTTATCGAATACAAAAATGATTTATATATTATAGAAGTAAACCCTCGTGCATCAAGAACTGTGCCTTACATCTCAAAGGTTTCTGGTGTGCCAATAGTTGATTTAGCAACAAAGACTATGCTTGGCGAAAAACTATCTGATTTAGGTTACGGCGTTGACATCTATAAAGAGCCAAAGCTTATGGCAGTAAAAGTTCCAGTCTTCTCTATGTCAAAGCTTAACAGAGTAGAAATTTCCCTTGGACCTGAAATGAAGTCCACTGGCGAAGTCCTTGGCGTTGGAAAAGATATTGACGAAGCACTTTTCAAAGGCTTCTTGGCATCAGGTTCAGCTATTGAAAATGAAGTTTCAACTGTCCTTGCAACAGTAAATGACAATGACAAGAAAGAATTTATAGAAATCGCAAAGACTATGAAGGACTTGGGCTACAAATTTATAGCAACTAAGGGAACTTGCCAACTTCTCAAAGAAGAAGGCATTGATGCAAGAGAAATTGGAAAAATAAATGACCCAAGACCAAATATCCTAGATGTAATAAGAAATGGCGAAATCGACATTGTTGTCAACACTCCAACAAGAGGTGGCGACTCAACAAGAGACGGATTTAAGATTAGAAGAATGGCAACAGAATATGGCATCGACATAGTAACATCACTTGACACACTTGCAGCAAGAGTAGCCGTAAAAAATAAAAAATTCCACGAAGAAAATATGGATATATATGACATCTCAGAATTTTAATTTGTAAGTTTATAAAATAAAAAATTTTAGACAAAAAATTAGCCTTGGTGTAGGAACATCAAGGCTTTTTCTATTTATTAGTAATTATTTTCTAAAAATAAATAAATGCTCATGGGCTATAAGTAGGAAATTATACTTGATACTATTTGTCTTCCAAAATCCTGTAGCTTTGCAATTGTGCTGTTCTTTAATTATCATTTCCTTTAGCTTAAAGCCAGCATTTTCAAAAACTTGCATTACATAAAAGGACAAAGGGATCATGTGACCATTTTTTCGAGTGTCACCCATTAAGACTGCACAAAATTTATCTTTTTTTAAAACCCTATAACTTTCAGATGCAACTTTTTTCATCTCCTCTAAAAATTCATTTATTTTTAAATGAGATAAGTCTTCCTCAATATTCTCACTATACTCGATTATGTTAGCATAGGGCGGATGAGTGCAAATTAAATCAATGCTGTCATCAGGTATAAAATCTAAATTTCTTGCATCCCCCTTCCGCAAAAAAACTTTGCCATCTGCTCCTTCATGTTGGAAATCAATTTTTTCTTTACAACGATTAAGGGCAACATCGTTAACATCTATTCCTATTATATCTCTATTTAATAATTTCGCTTCAACAAGAGTTGTGCCGCCACCTGCAAATTGGTCTAAAATCAAATCTTTTTCCTTTGAATATCTTAAAATTATATTCCTAGGTATGTAGGGTGACCAATTACCTCTCCACTTTGCATCATGCGTTGCCCAATCTCCTCTTTGTGGGAAAGACCAATGAGTTGTCATTTCAAGTTCAAAGTTTTCAGGCTCCCATTTTGTTATTTTATTTGCCATTACTTAAATACCTCATCAAAAATATATTTAAGATCTCTTTTAATAAATTTAAAAGATTAAACTATTCCTCTATAATATTTGGAAGTTTAAAAATCCATTTTAACCAAGAACTTACAGAACCTGCTCGTCTACTTATTTGACCTTCATCACATACATTATACTTTCTCATTAAATACTCTATATCATTTTTCTTTGGTAACTTACCAGTAGAGTGGGTTTCAAAAAATAATTCATTAAAAATTTTGTGTTTTAATATTAATTTAACAAGTTCTAACTGTCTAGGTTTATAATTCATTTTAGCTATTTCTAAACCTTTTTTTGTCAATCTTATCTTTCTGACTTTATTCCACTGACTAGTTTCTTCATCGAACTCTTCACCATCATATTTTTCAAATATACCTAAGTACTTACCAGCATTAAAATAATATCCCGATTGTCTTATATCAAACTGCATAATATCAGCAATTTTACCTGAAGACATATCTTCTTCCTTTAAACAATCAATTAATGAAATAATCCTTTCAAAACTATCTGCTTGAACAAAAGGAGTCTTGTAAACCTCCATGTTATCATCAATCGTAACTTTTGTGTTTTTGTAGACTTTAAAAAGATCTTCGGTCGTGATTTTTGTATCTTGCAAAGTATAATTCTTCTCTTGAACTAATTCTATTGAAGAATAATTATTTAAGTCATTAAATTTATATTCTAGTAACCTAAATATTTGATTAGAATATATAGAAAAAACTAGTCTTATTGGCTTCTTTACTCTGTTTTTCCACAATCTATATGGATAATACAATTGTCTTACATGAAAGTCTGGATGAATAACATTTTTTGCTTCAATAATTACTACAGAGTTATCATTTTCTAGTCCTGCATCAATTTCACACTGTGCATTTTTAACATCTATGTACAAAGGCTTCTTTGAATTTCTATCTACTGAAAAATTAAATTCTCCAGTACCCATTCTTCCATTAAAAGTCGCAAAATTTTCTCCATCTCTTAAAAAATCTTCGAGAATTGGAGACAGCATTAAAACATTTATTGCATTAGCCTCTGAAGTAATATTCTCAATATTAATGCTTTCTAAATCCCTAATTTCTACCTTTTGCATCTTTGTTACATCTTCAACATATTTTGGTAGATCTTCATAAAGTTTAAAATCACTTAGTATGTAAGAACTTCTTGATGTCGGTAAAATATTTATCTTTTTAGATTTTAAAATGCTAGGCAAAGATTCTGAGCTGTCCCATTTTGCCATAAGCCTTGGCTCTTTAAATTCTTTTATTTGCTCTGCAGTAATATTGTAAAATCCATTGTCATTTACTTCTTTTTCTATATCGTATTTATTGAATAATTCTTTCCAAGCATCATTTGCACTTATCTTTGCCATAGTTTCTCACCAATACTTCGTTTATTTCTCCTCTTTTATTGCCTTTAGAATTAATTGAACGCCTAGCTTTTACCAGAGTAATTTCATAATCTTTGTAAAGTTCCAATATATATGGATGTGCGGAATTAGATAGCATAAAATTTATCCCTCTGTCATTTAACTTATCACATTCTATTTTAAGCTCTTCTTGATCTTTTTCATTAAATCCATTTTCAGTGTATCCAGTAAAACTTGATGATGAGGATATTGGCATATAAGGTGGATCAAAATACACAAAAGCACCTTTTCGTAAATTTTTTAAAGCTTCTCTATAGTCACCTTCCATTATTTTTATGTTATTATCATTAAAATAATTAGACATAGCCAGTATTACTGGTTCATTAACAATGTTAGGATTTTTATATTTTCCATATGGACTATTGAATTGTCCAGCTTGATTCACTCTGAAAAGTCCGTTATAGCAGGTCTTATTAAGATATATTATTCTCGCTGCTTTTTCCAGGTCACTCATGTTTTTATAATTTTCAGACCTATCTAAGGCTCTTATTTCGTAATAATAATCTTCAGAATTATTTTTATCATGTTCTTTTAATATATCCAATAGTTCTTGTGGATTATCTCTTACAATATTATAAACATTTATTAAATCTTTATTAAAATCATTTATGATAGCTTTTTTAGGTTGTAAACTAAATAAAACTGCTCCTCCACCTACAAAAGGTTCCACATAAGTTGTTATCCTTTTAGGTAAAAGAGGATTAATTTCATTTAAAAGTTGCCTTTTGCCGCCAACCCATTTTAATATGGGAGCTAATATTATATTTTTCAATTCCTACACCTCCTTTACCATTTTATGTTAATTACTCCATATAGTTTAACAACATTATATTCTAAAAAAATCCTTATTACAAATTTTTGATTTCATAAAAAAATAAACCGATGCAATATTTATATGTACCCTCTTTACTGGACAAACCAGTAAGGAGGGTATTTTTATGAAATATAGTTATGAATTTAAAAAAGAA
>NZ_JBBMFO010000040.1:0-10418 GCF_040096015.1 Peptoniphilus hominis (ex Hitch et al. 2025)
TCTTTTTTAAATTCATAACTATATTTCATAAAAATACCCTCCTTACTGGTTTGTCCAGTAAAGAGGGTACATATCATCTTGCATGAGGGTTTTTATTTTTGCAAATATTTTTTGTAAAAATTTTTTATCTTTCTATTTAGATTCTTTTCAAAATAGAATTGACAGGTAAAATTTTTTATTATAAGATAATTTTAAATTTAAAGAGTTTAAAACATTTTAGATGTGAATTTTATAAAAATTTTCATAACTGGAGGCAAGATGATAAAAATAGAAAACTTGAGAAAAACTTTTGCCACAAAAATTGCTGTAAATGATCTCACTTTAGATGTGCCTAATGGCGTAGTCTATGGTTTTTTGGGACCCAATGGCGCAGGCAAAACTACAACTATTAAAATTATTGTGGGCATGCTCAGGCAAGACAGTGGCAAAATTAAAATCGACGGCATTGACACCCTAGAGGACCCCATAGAGTCAAAGAAAAAATTTGCCTATGTGCCTGACAATCCTGACATCTACGAGGCCATGACTGCCAGGCAGTATCTAAACTTTATGGCAGATGTCTTCTCCATGAGCTTAGAAAAGAGAAATGAAAATATAAAAAAATACGCGGAAATTTTTGAAATGACAGAAAATTTAGACGCAACAATTTCTGCCCTATCTCATGGCATGAAGCAAAAAATAGTTTTAATAGGGGCCCTAATTCACGAGCCAAGGCTTTTAATTTTAGATGAGCCCATGGTTGGTCTTGACGCAAAAAGTTCCTTTAGGCTAAAAAATATTATGAGAGAAGTGGCTGATGGCGGCGGCACAGTTTTCTTTTCCACTCATGTCATGGAAGTTGCAGAAAAAATGTGCGACGAAATTGCAATTATTAATAAGGGAAAATTAATTGCTGAGGGAAGTCTCGATGACATCAAGGCTGCTGCCGAGGACATGGGAAGTCTTGAAAAAATCTTTTTAGAGCTTACGGAGTGATTTTATGACTAGATTTTTTGAATTAAAAACACTTTTAAAAAAAGACCTCTACCTGAGTCTTCTTGCTCCCCTAAAAAAGCCCTCAAAAAATGGCGGAGACTTTAGGGTTTTAACAGTTTTAGGCCTTGTAATTTTATTTTTCTACCTTGCCTTTTTATATTTTTTCTTAATTCTTGGCTTTATAATACCCATGGCAAAGCTTGGAAAGGAAAGCCTGGTCCTAATGGTCTTCTTTGGCTTTGTCTCTCTTGGCACAATAGTCTTTACCAGCCCAGGAATTATTTCAAAAATTTATTACTCTAGGGATGTGGAACTCCTACTTCCCCTTCCCCTTAGGCAAAATAATATTTATCTCTCAAAAATTTTAGGGTCTGTGGCTATAGCCTTCCTTACTAGCCTTGTCATTTTTATTCCCCTAATTTTTCCACTGGTTAAATATGGGAGTTTAAAGCTTATAAAATTTTTCTCAATAATATTTCTTAATTTATCAAATATTATTTTTACAGTTTTAATTTTGTCAATTATCCTGATTTTATTTATGAGGGCCTTTGCAGGCATAGGTGGACTAAAAAATCTACTTCAGGCTCTTGGTTTTATTTTTGGAATTGGGGCGACCTTGGCACCACAGCTTATCACTTGGTCAGAGCTTTCAAAGGAAGTACTAGAAAAAAACATAATTAACTTTATCAAGCACCTCTTCCCACAAGTTTTTCTAGTGGATAAGTTTTATGGGATGACTAATCTCTCTGGCTTTTTTATTAGCCTTGCCATACTTCTTCTTATGGCTCTAATTTTATTTGCCCTAAGCTTTCCACTCTCAAAGTTAATGATAGCTGGAGTTTTAAGGGCAAATACTTCAGGCTCAAGGGCAAAGAGAAAGGGCGAAAATAAAAACACATCTATTGCAATTTCTCTTGCAAAAAAAGATATGACAAATGTAATAAAGACGCCCGTTTACTTTTTTAACTTGGCAAGTGGAGCTTTTATGTTTCCAATCCTCATGATTTTTGGATTTTTAAAGGGCGAAAGTATAAAACACATTCAAGAATTTTTTGCCAATACAGAGTCTTTCGGTTTTGGAAAAATTGATGTCTTCTTTGCCCTATTAATAGGACTCTTTTTCTACGCTGCCTTTATGACACCACTGTCTATCACAAGCATCACTCGCGAAGGGAAAAATATTTATCTAATGCAGACTCTACCCATTTCCTATGAAGATCAGGTTAAGGGAAGAATTTTGGGGTCCAGCTTATTTCAATTTATATCAACTTTTCCAATAATAATATTTTTAGCCTACCTCATAGGCTTTGATGGCCTATATATTTTGGCTATGCTAATAGGGTCCTGCCTTGGGTCTTATGCTTCATCTTCCTTTGGAATTTATTATGGCATAAAATATCCAAAGCTTGATTGGGAAAACCCCCAAGATGCAGTTAAGAGAAACTTCCCAGTATTTCTCTTTGGAATACTTAGCATGGCTGTTATGGCACTTTCAGCCTTTATAATTTTTAGGCTCTATATGGCCTTTGGGTCAGTAAGTTTTGTTAAATTTATAATTATAGGCTACGTCGCTGTGGCAATGGCACTTTCCCTTGCAATAAAAAAACAGGCAGAAATTTCTTTAAAAGAAAAATTGCCTGAATATAATTCTTAAGCTCACAAGTGGTGAGCTTTTTTATTTACCAAACATTAATAAGAAGCATTGAGATGTCGTCTGTCTGTTCTCCGTCATTAAATTCCTCTAATTCGTTATCTAAAATTTCTAGGACATCCTTATTATTTTCTAAGATTATATTGTGGACTCTCTCGTAGCCAAAGGATTCCTTCTTTGAATTTCTAGCCTCCACAACTCCATCTGTCATAAACAAAATGTAGTCGCCTGAATAAAGTTTTATTTCCTTCTCTTCATAATCAGGTCTGGCAAAAAATCTTGAAATAGGATAGCCCTTGGACTCTAAATTCATAAATTCTCTGTCCCTAACCATTATTGGCAGAGGCAAGTGGCCTGCATTGGAAAAAACAAATTTCTTCTTTTTTGTGTTGTAAACTCCATAAAAGCAAGTGAAATAATTTTCTATTTCAAGCCTTAGACTAGTAAACCTTGTGCAAAGTTCAGAGAGAGTTTTTTGGGGCGAAATGAGAGTCAGCTTATCCAGAGTCCTCACAACAGTCTTAATAAACATGGTAACCATGGAGGCAGCAAAGCCGTGACCAACAGAGTCGGCTATGTAAATAGCTATGTGGTCATCATCTATCTCAAAGACATCAAACATGTCGCCACTTAAAATTGTAGAAGGTTTGTAAACATAATTTACCTTCAAGTTTTTTATAAAGCCCCTCTCTGGCAAGACTGTCTGCTGGATAAGTGAGGCTGCCATAGTTTCACTGGTCATGAACCTATTTTTCTCGATAATTTCCCTTTGCAGCTTTCGCGCCATAGTTACATTTCTAAAAACTTCAACTACGCCAAGGATTTCTCCCTTTTTATTTATAATTGGTGAACACTTTACGGAAAAAACCATGCTCCCAATATTTTCTTCTCTTTGGATAACTTCGCCACTTAAAAGTGCCCGCCTAGTTATCTCTGGATCAAAAAGATCTTCCCCCAAGATGCAAACTTTTTTGTCCCTGTCATAACCTAAGAGGTCTTCCATTGCCTTGTTGACAAAGACGACTTTTTCGTTATAGTCGAGAACGCGAACTAAGTCTGCAATGGCATTTAGAACTTGAAAATCAATTTTGTCATCAATTTTATCGCCTATTCCTTCTTCATCTAAATATTTTTCCATGTTTCACCACCTTTATTTATTGTTTACAGTATAGCAAATTAGGATTCACATAACAATTATCTTTTTGGCTTTGGCCCATAATATTGGTAGTAGTAGGTCTTAAGTCTGCCGTTGTATAATTTTCTATTTCTGTCAGCTTTTTTGCCAAAATTTTTCTCAAAGTTTTCATTGGCAGTAATTACATAAAAGGACCAAGTCTTTAAGCTTTTTGCAAGCTCTCCCAACTCTTTATTTAGCTGGTCAACATCTTCCTTGCCAATTCTCTCCCCATAGGGTGGATTTGTAATGATGACGCCATAGTCATCAGGTAGGTCAAGTTCTCTTATGTCCTTTTGGAAGAAGGAGATGTCCTCTTCTAGTCCAAGGATCTCTGCATTTGACTTGGCGATTTTAATGGCCTTATAGGACACATCTGATGCTAAGATTTCCAATTTTTCATCATATCTTATTTCAGAGTAGGCTTTTTTCTTTTCTTCCTTAAAAATTTCTGGATCGAAAAATTTAAAATTTTCAAAATCAAATTTTCTCATAAGTCCTGGCGCAATATTTTTTTCCATCATGGCTGCTTCAATGGGAATTGTTCCCGATCCGCAGAAGGGGTCTGCTAAAATCCTGTCCTTGTTCCAAAAA
Source organism: Peptoniphilus hominis (ex Hitch et al. 2025) (assembly GCF_040096015.1). Lineage (NCBI taxonomy): Bacteria > Bacillati > Bacillota > Tissierellia > Tissierellales > Peptoniphilaceae > Peptoniphilus > Peptoniphilus hominis (ex Hitch et al. 2025). The sequence continues at coordinate 4,395 of NZ_JBBMFO010000040.1, forward strand.
GTTAGCTTAACAAGACTTGCCGCAATAGTTTCTGAAAGGGGAGCCTTGTAGTTTACCTCCCTATAACCTCTCTTGTGAAGTCCCTCGCCTGATGTGTCAATAGTAATTTCTGCTAGGTCATTTAAAAGTGAAACCTCAATTTTTACTCTTGGACCAGATTTTTCGAACCAGGAAACCTTGTACTTCATCTTCAGTTTTTCGATTATTGCCTTTTCAGTAATCCTTTGGCAGTCAGAAATAGAAAATAATTTTGACTTCCTACTTCTTCCTTGAATGATGAAATTATCTTCCTCGCCAAGATAGTCCCACCAACGAATTTCAAAAACCTTGTCGAAAAGTTCTTCAAAGGTCTCTGCCTTAAAGGAGTCAACTAAGAGCAAAAGCCTCTCTGCCGTCCTTAGCTTTAAGTTTAAGATGGCTATGTCCTTAAGCTGGCAATCTATTTCAACTTTTCCGTCACTTACTTTTAAATCTTCGTAGCCAAGGTCTATGAGTTCTCTTTTTGTAACAGCTTCAAGACCCATATTTGTAGTGGCGATTAATTTTATTTTATCCATTTTGCACCTCTAATTTATTATACTAAATATGAAAGTTTTTTTCCTTATTTTAAAATTAATGAGTTAATTAATTTAAATAGGGTAATAACTTTTATGTAGTAAAAATATAAATTTTTGGGGGTAATAAAAATGAAATTAACTGAAACAGTACAAACTGCTGATTTTAAATCTGAAAAACACGTTCCTGTAATCCACGTTGAAAAGGCTGACGGTCTTCTAAAGATTAAGGCTCTTGTTGGAGAAGAAATCGAACATCCAAACACTTTAGAACACCACATTGCATGGATCAAAGTTTTCTTCAAACCTGAAGGAGAAAAATTCCCAATTGAAGTTGGTTCTTATGAATTTAGCGCTCACGGCGAAGGCGAAGTATTTACAGTACCTTGCGTAGAAGCAGCTGTTAAGACTGACAAGGGTGGAGAAGTTTATGCACTAAGCTATTGCAATATCCACGGACTTTGGGAAAATTCAGTAGAAGCTTAAGAATAAAATTTTAAAAGACGAGGATTTTTGTCCCCGTCTTTTTTTTGTGCTTTCATATTTTATTTTTATTTCAAAATTTTTTAAAAACTTATAGAGAAGCCTTATAAATTTCTAGTACATCTTCCTTCTTAAGTTCCACTACACCTCTTATTGAGCCGCCAGCGTGTCTTGCTGCAGCCTCTGCCATGGCTTCAAGCTTTTTGTCGTCAATGCCAACTTCCCCAAGGGTCATTGGTATATTCATGTCATCTTCAAAGAAGATGTGAAGCTGTGCAATGGCTTTTTTGGCGTCATTAAACTTGTCCTCACTTGCCTTTATGCCAAAGACATTAATGCCAAAGTCCCTAATCATGTCCACTGTGTCATCATTTAAGATGTGGTTTAAAAATCTTGGAGTCAAAATTGCAAGACCAATGCCGTGAGTTATGTCATAGAAGGCAGAAAGTTCGTGTTCCATGGCGTGAACTGACCACCCTGTTGCCTTGCCCGTAGAAAGTAGTCCGTTGATTGCCCAAGATGATGCCCACATAATATTTGCCCTTGCCTCATAATTTTCTGGCTCTTTCATGGCAATAGGTCCGTAGTGGATGCAAGTCTTTAAAATTCCTTCAGCCAATCTATTTTGCATGTAAGCTCCATCGCCTAAAGTGAAATAATTTTCCATAGTGTGACTCATTATGTCGGCAATTCCTGCTGCAGTGTGCTTGGCATTAACTGTGTAAGTTAGCTCAGGATTTAAAATAGAAAATTTTGGAAGAGTGTATTCAGAGCCGAAACCAAGTTTTTGTGTAGTTTCAGGATTTGTAATAACTCCGCCCCTGTCCATTTCAGAACCCGTTGCTGAAAGAGTTAAAATTGTGCCTATAGGAAGTGCCCTTTCAATCTTTGCCTTTTTAATTACAATGTCCCATGGGTCGCAGTCAAGATAAACTGCCCCTGCAACTAATTTGGAAAGGTCAATTACAGAGCCGCCGCCCACTGCCAAGATGAAGTCCAAATCATTTTCTCTAATAATTTTTACGCCCTCTCTTGCTGACTCAACTCTTGGGTTTGGCTCAATTCCAGAAAGTTCCTTGTAGAAAATATTATTTTCTTCAAGTATTTTTATTATCTCGTCGTAAAGTCCACTTCTCTTAATGGAGCCTCCTCCATAGGAAAGTAAAACTCTACTTCCATATTTTTTTATTTCAGAAGCCAAATTTTTCATTTGGTCTCTTCCAAAAAGAATTCTCGTACTAACATCAAAAATAAAATCTTTCATATTGACCTCCTAGTCCTTAAATTGTGAATTATATAGCTCTGCATAGACTCCATTTCTTGCAAGAAGTTCTCTGTGATTTCCCTTTTCAACAATGTCGCCCTTGTCCAAAACTAAAATCACATCAGAATTTACAATAGTAGAAAGTCTGTGGGCGATTACAAAATTTGTCCTCTCGTGAAGGAGATTTTTCATTGCCTTTTGTATTAGCGCCTCTGTCCTTGTATCCACAGAAGAAGTCGCCTCATCTAAAATTAAAATTTCCGGGTCAGACAAGAGGGCCCTTGCTATTGTCAAAAGTTGCCTTTGTCCCTGAGAAATATTTGACGCCTCTTCATTTAACATGGTTTCGTAACCCCTTGGCAGTTTCTCTATAAAGGAGTGGCAGTAGGCCTTTTTTGCCGCCTCAATCACTTCTTCTCTTGTGGCATCTTCTCGTCCATACAAAATATTTTCATAAATTGTACCCCTGAAGAGCCATGAATCTTGGAGAACCATGCCAAAAAGTGATCGCAAGTTTTTTCTCGAAACATCTCTTATGTCTTTGTCATTTATCTTAATAGATCCCCTATCAATATCATAAAACCTCATAAGTAGATTTACAATAGTAGTCTTGCCTGCCCCTGTTGAGCCAACTATGGCAACAGTTTTATTTTTTTCAACTGCAAGATTTAAGTCATTGATGACAGGATTCTTTTTATCGTAGGAAAAATATACATTCTTAAAAGCAATATCTTCCACTGGTCTTTTTATTTCATCCTTTACAAGTTCAACTTCAGGCTCTTGGTCCAAAAATTCAAAAACTCTTTCGGCAGCAGCTATTGAAGCTTGAAAAATTGACGCCATCTCTGCTAATTGCTCAATCGGATTGGAGAGCCTTCTCACATATTGAATGACTGCCTGAATGTCTCCCACAAATAATTTTCCAGACACCACTAAAAGTCCGCCCACAATGGAAAGCATTACATAGCCAAGGTTTGAAATAAAAGTCATAATGGGAAGCATGATGCCCGTCATAAAGGAGGCGCGATAGGAAACTTCGTAGAGATTGTCGTTGATGTCCAAAAACTCCCTCTCTGCCCTTTCTTCATAGTTAAAGGCCTTAATGAGTTCAGAACCAGAAAAGTTTTCTTCGACGAAGCCCACCATAGAGCCAAGACCTCTTGACTTCCTCCTAAAATATCCCTGAGACTTACTTGAAATAAATTTTGTGGAAAAGTAGGTCATGGGAAGGGTAAATAAAAAGACCAAGGTCAAAGTTGGGGAAATTTTTATCATAACAAAGAGTATGCCCACTATTAAAACAATAGAAGATAGGATTGAAGAAATTGTCTGCTGCAAATTTTTGCCCAGAGTCTCCACATCATTAGTCATCCTAGACAAAAGGTCCCCCGTCTTATTCTTGTCGAAGTAAGAAGTTGGGATATACTTTACCTTTTCGGAGATCTCCCTCCTAAATCTTGCAATTAAGTCTTGAGTCACATCTACTAAAATTCTGCCCCTAAAAAATTCAAAGACAGCTTGAAAAATATAAACGACAGCCATTATTATGCAAATTTTTATTACGAAATCAAAGTCGATGCTGGTCTTCATCTTTACATTTTCAAAAATTCTCGTGGTAATATTTCCCATTAACTTTGGCGAAATTATTTCAAAAATTGATGAGCCAATAGTCAAGAAAATTGCAAGAAATAAAGGGCCCTTATAATTTTTTAAGTAGGAAATTATCCTTAATATTGTGTTATTCTTCTTCATAAGCTTGCCCCTGACTCACTGCTATTTCCCTGTAAATTTCATTTGTCTTCATGAGACTTTCATGATTACCATAGCCTGCCAACTGACCGTCTTCCAAAACCAAAATCTTGTCGGCATTTAAAATCGTTGCAACTCTTTGTGCCACAACAATAACAATTTTGTCCTGAAGTTTTTCCTTTAAAATCTGCCTAAGCTCATAATCCGTCTTATAATCTAGGGCTGAAAAAGAATCGTCGAAGAGGTAAAGTGAGGCATCTCGAGTGAGAGCCCTTGCTATGGCAAGTCTCTGTCTCTGTCCTCCGGAAAGGTTCTTGCCCCCTCTTGCTATTTCCTTATTAAGTGGATCCCCTCCCAAAAATTCTATAGCATCAGCATTTTTTATAGACTCCAACATTATTTCTTTTTCAGCATTTTCCCTTGCGTAGGATAAATTTTCAGCAACAGTTTTTGAGAAGAAGAAATTTTCTTGTGGCACATAGGAAATTTCCTCTCTAAGCTCAAAGTTTTTTAGACTCCTGATGTCTATGCCGTTGATGAAAAGCTGGCCCTCACCTGGATCGTAAAACTGCAGGAGAAGTCTAAGAAGAGTTGACTTGCCAGAGCCAGTCCCGCCAATTATGCCAAGGGTCTCGCCCTTTTTCACATGAAAATTTATGTCCTTTAAGACTTTTAAGCTGGCATCGGGATAGGAAAAGGACAAGTTCCTTGCCTCAATGTCAAAAATTTCCTCTGATAAAATTTTTTCGCCACCAGTTTTTGTCGCCTCATACTCAAGAACCTCATTAATTCTCTCCATAGATGCAAAAACTCTTGGCAAAAGGCTTAAAAGAAAACTCATCATGATCATGGCAATGAGAACTTGAGTGATGTACTGAATGAAGGCCATAAGTTCGCCAATGCCCATATCTCTAATATCTACTAACTTTGCCCCATAGTAGAGGACAAAAATTATCCCAAAATTTAAAACGGTGCCAAGCATGGGTCTCACATTGACAAGAAGTTTATTCACAAGACTTGCCATCTCTTGATAAGACCTATTTGCCTGGTCAAAAATTTCTTCCTCGTAGTCGTCCTTGGAAAAAGCTCTTATGACGCGAAGACCAGTTAACCTCCTCCTAAAAAGTTCATTTAACTTGTCAAGCCTTCTCTGCAAAATTGGAAAGTAGGGCAGACCCCTTTTGAAGACATAAAAAATTCCAAATCCAATAAAGGGAATGGTAAGGGGAAAGACAAGAGACAGCTTTACATTTGTGGAAAGCGCCATAATGAGTCCGCCGATAAACATGAGGGGACCTCTAATTAGGGGCCTAAGTCCCATTAAAACCATTTGCTCCACTTGGTTTACATCGTCAGTAGTCCTTGTGATAAGTGACGAAATAGAAAAGTGCTCAACATCGTCAAAGCTGAGATAATTAATTTTCTTAAAGAGCTTGTACCTCAGGTCTCTTGAAAAAGCCATAGTGGTCTTTGAAGAGTGGTAGGCAGCAGATGCTCTGCACATGACAGTTAAAATCACCACCACTATCATGAGAGCTCCAATTTTTAGCACATAAGCTGTGTCGCCATAAGCAACACCCTTATCTATGACAAGGCTCATAAGTCGTGGCAAAAAAAGTTCGCCTAGAGCATTGCCAAAGGTAAGAAGTATGACAACAATTATTCTAATTTTATATTTATTAAGTCCTTTATATATGCTCATAAAACCTCCGTAAATTCATTTTAGCATATAGACTTTTTAAAAGAAAATTATGTGAGATATTTAAAAATTTGCAAAAAATAAGAGCGAGTTTCCTCGCCCTTACGCTTTTTATTTTATTCTAAATGATTAGTCAAGAATCTTAGATACTACTCCAGATGCTACTGTTCTTCCACCTTCACGAATAGCGAATCTTAATCCTTCGTCCATTGCGATTGGTGTGATTAGTGTTACTGTAAATGTGGAGTTGTCTCCTGGCATTACCATTTCTGTTC
>NZ_JBBMFO010000041.1:0-9882 GCF_040096015.1 Peptoniphilus hominis (ex Hitch et al. 2025)
AGGTTTTTTGCTTGAAGCTAAAGCTAGTATTCCTACCACCAGCATAGCTGGTGGTTTATTCATGCTAAAGCGTACAAAAAAACCGAGAACTCAAAGTTCTCGGTTAAAAAAAACTATTTAGTTTTTCCCTTTGTGGTTACATTATATAGCATTGTCACAAAATAAGTCAATTACTTTCTTAACAAATTTATAATCATCTATTAAAATTTTATTTTTTTCGTACTTATCTTTATTTCTTATAACTCTAATATCAAAAAATTCTTTTATCTCTTTAAATCTATGTGTTTTTATTTCATCACTTTTAACATATAAGTTAAAAGCATAAAGCAAACAAATAAAATCATGTATAAATAAATTTCTCAACTTTCTTTTTATAAAAACTCCATTGTATTCATCTAAATTGTTCTTTAAAAATTTATATATACCATCGAGATAATATTCTCTCTTGTCTGGGAGATTGTGAATAAGACAATTACTATGTGCAGATGCATTTCTTATGTCTCTAACACGAAATAAAATATCACAATCTGCAAAATTATTTTCATAATTTTCTACATAAAACTTTATAAATTTTACTAAAGTACCAAAGGATATGACTTCAACAAAGGTCCATATTGGATAATTGGGATGTGTAAACTTATCTAACAGATTTCCAACATAGCCTTTCCCTCTTCTTCCATATAATTCTTTCTTAATATTATATTCTGTATCTCCCTTGTTATTTCCTAAACTATCCAAAAATTCCAAGGTAAGATTTACATCGTCTAAACCATTGTTTTCTATTGATTTGAGTAAATTTACTTTTAAAGAGTGCTCTAAATTTAAAATAGTTTTTAAGATTAAAAATTTAAGATGCATATCAATTGTAGATAAATCCTTTAAATGAAAAAAATCTAAATCTTTATACTTTCCCTTTTCATCTTTTTTAAAATTATGTCTATAAGATGAAACTTTTACATAGTAATTATGCTCTTCTAAATAATGAATAGCTTGTTCCTTACTAATTTCGCAAAATTCAACACCCTTATCATTAAGTTTATTAACAAGCTCTATAGAGTTGAGCAATAAAATCACCCTCTTAAAATAATTTTCTTATTACAAAAATTATAACACAAAGAATTATTAGCTAACTCACTAAAATATCTTCAACAAGTCTTTTTTTAATATTTTAAAATTTATTTAAAGCAAAAATAAAAAGCCATCCATAAGCATGAATGACTTTAAATTAAAATTTTGGTGGAGGCGGCGGGAGTCGAACCCGCGTCCGAAGACTTCTTACAGAAAGATTCTCCGAGTGCAGACTCCTCTTAAATTTCCCCTGTATTACTAGAGTGTCAAACTCATACAGAGTATCGCCATTAACCCCCTCTGCTATGGCGCATTACAGAGTTCGTTTGCCCGCTAATTTGAAACCCGGTTACAGTTCGCGGCGTCTGGCCGGATTGCTACCTAATTAGGCAGCTAGTGCGAAATTATTTTCGTCGTTTATTTTTTATAGACCATTTTAGCGTTGTGTGATCCATCAACGACTCGCTACTTAAAGCTCAAAATCCCCGTCGAAACCATTTTCGCCCCCATATGAAGTTAGACTAAAATTATACTAAAATTCCGCCTTTTTGTCAATTTTAGCCCATCTCAGTCTTCTTCAATTTTTTTCTCTTTTTCTTGGCAAATTTAAATCTTAAATTTTTCTTCCAAATAAAATATCCAATCACTGACCCAAGGACATTTAACATCAAGTCGTCAATGTCAACAGACCTTCCTATAAAAAATTGTATGAACTCAACAAAAAAGGAAGAAAAAAAAGTTATGACAAGGATCTTTGAAAGACTTCTCGCCTTTGGAAAGATTTCTGCCACAAAAATTCCAAAGGGCAAAAATATTATTACATTACCCATTACATTTGTCATTGTGTGAAGGAAACCTGAATATTTTATGTAATTTTTTATAGTTCTAAAGGGAACTAGATTTACGCCCCAGGCTCCTGATGTTATTCTGTCTTTAAAATTTCCAACGAAGTCAAAGTTTTCGTTAGTTAGATTTATTCCTGAGTTGGCAATGTAGGAGTTAGGTGTAAATAACATTATTACTAGAAAGGCAAGGTAGCCTGCAAAAAGACTCAAGAGAAATTCCCTAAAGCCGTTGGAATTTATTTTTCTGTGGGAGAAAAATTTTACTCTCACCATGGAAAAGACTAGAAAGGTAATTATGAAGGCAGGTATTGTCCTTGCCGCAAAAAATAAAAATAATCTCATATATTTTTTAGTTCTATTAAATTTGTTATGGAATATTTATTTTCTTCTACAACTAAGTGCCACTTGTCCTTGGAATTTTCATCGTAGATGCCCACTGTCTCAAGGCCTGCACTTTTGGCAGTCCTAAGGGCAAGATAGGAGTCGTCAATTAAATATACATCCCTTGGATCTTCCTTTATTTCAGAAGTTATTGTAGTGAAAAATTTTTCTTCGCCCTTTATGTGACCAACTGAATCTGCTGTGTAAAGTCCTTCAATATAATTGTCAATGCCGTATTTTTTTATGACTATGTCTGCAAAGTGCTTTGCTGTTGATGTTCCTATGACAATTTTTTTGTCCCTGTCTTTAAAATATTTTAAAATTTCAAGGGCATTGTCCTTTAACTTAACTTTGTTGGAATAAAAATCTATAACTGTGTCGCTAAAACCATTATAAAGTTCTTCAAAGCTTTCGCTTAACTTGTAATAGTCCTTTAAATACCTAAGGGAAGTGTTAAGGCTCATGGTGGTCATCTTGTGTTGCACACTGTCTTCTATGTCTATTCCCTTTGTCTTCATAAAGTCGCGAGAAACTCTTCTCCAATATCCCATGGAGTCCACCAGGGTTCCGTCTAAATCAAATATAATAGCTTTCATGTTACCTCCTTCTTTAATAATACTTATATTTTAGTTGTAATCTTTTTATAAATCAACTATAATAGTCTTCTAAGTGCTTTTAAAAATTTTTTTAAAAAGTCTTTGACAAAATTTTTTTTCATGTTATAATAATATCTGTTCGAAAATTAAATATAAAGAATATAAAATTCTTGTAAAATTTTCATTGTCGGGGTGTAGCGCAGTTTGGTAGCGCACGTGGTTTGGGACCATGGGGCCGGGGGTTCGAATCCTCTCACCCCGACCATTTTATTTTAAGGCTTAGGCCTTATTTTTTTGTCTAAAAACATCTTTATGGACCTAAGTCCATTAATCCTCTTAAGATTTTTCTAATTTTCTCAATTTATTAAATGTTTTAAGTTCCAATAATATTTTTAATAAAATTTTACTTTTCTATAAGTTTTTTCATAAAAGCTCCCATAAAATTTTCCAAATAATATTAATAATTTTTAAATAAAGATTTTAAATTAAAACTTTGTAAAAACATTTTTACACAATGTTCTGCAAACGATTGATGCGTTGAAATTCTTCGATGTTATTTCCTTGTATTTATAAGTTCATTGTTCTATAATTGAACTAAGAATAATAAAAGTAAAGGAGGATTTATATGTTACTATTTATTATTGGACTTATAATATTGCTTGGTGGCGGATTTTTCTACTCAAAATATGTAGAAAGTCAATTGGCACCAGACGACAGAGAAACTCCAGCTGTTAGAAAGGCTGACGGAGTTGACTATGTAGTAATGAGTCAAAAGAAAAACTGGCTCATCAATCTACTAAACATTGCAGGTATGGGACCAATCATTGGACCTATCCAAGGTATTCTTTTTGGACCTATTGCTTTTCTAGCAATTCCACTTGGATGCGTATTTGCAGGATCAGTTCATGATTACATGACTGGATTTATTTCAATGAGAAATGGTGGATCACAAGTTCCTAAGCTCGTTGGAAAGTACATTGGCGATGGAGTTCGTAAATTCTACAATATTGTTATTGCAATCTTACTTCTACTTACTGGTGTAGTTTTTGTCTACACTCCTGGGGACTTAATCGCAAATGATATTCTTAAGGCTGGAGCTGATTCAAATGTTATTTGGATTATCTATGCAGTAATTTTTGCTTACTACATTGCATCAACTGTACTTCCTATCGATAAATTAATCGGTAGAGTTTATCCAATCTTTGGTGGTTTCCTAATTGTATCTGCTATTGGAGTATTTATTGGAATCTTTATTAAGGGTTCAGGACACTTGGCATTTGAAAATGCTGGACTTCTTGCAGAACACCCACTTGGACAAAGGTTTATCCCATCATTCTTTATCACAGTTGCTTGTGGTATCTTATCAGGTTTCCACGGTTCTCAAGTAACACTTATTTCTAGAACTGTTAAATCTGAATCAGAAGCTAGAACAACTTTCTACTCAACTATGATTGCTGAAGGTTTCATCGCCATGGTTTGGGCAGCAGGCGCAATGGTTCTATTCTCTTCTGGACAAGCTGCACTTGACACTCCAGGAACAATTATGGTTGGTCAAGTTTCTAAATACTTCATGGGTAATGTTGGTGGACTTCTTGCAGTTCTTGGTGTTATTGCACTTCCTATCACTTCTGGTGATACTGCTTTTAGATCTCTAAGACTAATAATTGCTGAAGAATTAAATATTGACCAAAAGGCTCCTTCAAAGAGAGCAGGACTTTCTGCTGTATTATTTATCCCAGCTTTTGCAATCCTATACTTTGCAAAGACAAATCCTAATGGATTTAACCTTCTTTGGAGATACTTTGGTTTCACAAACCAATTCGTAGCAACTTTCGCACTAGCTGTTGCCACTATTTATTTAATTGATACAGGTAAGAATTATATTATTACTCTACTTCCAGGAATCTTCTATGTATTTATAGTATTCTCATTTATTATTAACATTAAGGGTCTTGGACTTGGATTGCCATTCTCAATTGCATACCCTGCAGCAGGTGTTATTGCAGTACTATATGCTTACTTCGTAATCAAACTTGGCAAAAAGAACAAAACTAGAATTGAATCTATAGTTTTAGATTAAATGTTTTAAAATTTTAGATTAAATATTTTAAAGTAAGAGGTGGCTGGAAATGCCACCTTTTTTTGTTAGGAGGTTTTATGAATTTTATACTAAATGATAAGGCTTTAACTTATCTTAAAAATAAAAATAAGGATAAAATTTTTATCAATCCCGACCTTGATGCTAAGGCTTGTTGCTGCGGCGTGGGCACCTTTGACTTTGACATAAGCATAAGGGATGATGAAGACATAAGTAGGTATAAAAAAGTTGATGTCTCAGGCATAGCTGTTTTTTATAATCCCACTATTGATCTTTACCTGGAAGGTCGAGAAGACATGGATATAATAATATCTGCAGTGGGTCTTGGCAGTTTTAAAAAATTATATGTTGAGAACGAAATAAATTCAATTGACCAGTGAATCGATGAGTGATTAGATGAAAAATAATAAAATTGACGAATTTATAAAAAATTATGACTTAGATGAAAAATATAAAAATAGAATACCAGATCCTCACTTCTTTTATTCTGGCGATGAAATTTTAAGGGAGGCAATCTCCGCAGTCTTGGCAGGCAAAAATATTCTCTTAGTTGGCGACAAATCCACAGGCAAAAATGTTTTGGCGGAAAATCTCGCCTATCTTTTTAAAAGGCCTCTTTGGAATTTGTCCTTTCACATAAATATTGACAGCTCAGTATTAATTGGAGATGACACATTAAAAAATGGAAATGTCCTCTTTAGAGAGGGACCTATAACAAAGGCTGCAAATTGTGGCGGCTTTGTTGTCCTAGATGAAATCAATATGGCAAAAAATGAAGCCATGGCAGTCCTTCACTCTATACTGGACTACAGAAGAATAATTGATATACCAGGCTACGACATAATTAAACTTCACCCTGCAACGAGATTTATTGCCACAATGAATTATGGCTATGAGGGCACAAGAGAATTGAATGAAGCCCTTCTCTCTCGTTTTGTAATTATAAAGATGCCCCTTATATCTCGCGAGAGACTTGTTGAACTTATTAAAAAAGAATATCCAAGTATGAAGGATGAGTATGTGGGAAACATTGCCTTTTTCTTTTACGATTTAAAATTAAAGGCAGAGGCAGGAGAAATTTCCAGAACTGCACCAGATCTTAGGGGGATCTTTGATGCCATTGACCTTGTGAGAGAGGACTTAAGTCTAACTTCTGCTCTTGATCTTACTATTGCAAATAAGCTTTTTGATTCCTATGAAGAAGAAATTTTAAAGGACTTAATAAAGACGAGATTTAAAGAAAATTTATATTTTAAAGATATTTTCCAAGAGTGATTTTTACTATGACAAATAAAAATTCAAGAAAAGAAGAAAATCGAATAAAAAATATAATTTGGGATGGGTCCATGGACTATGCCAAGGAGCCCTTTATCACTGGTGAAGACATCTCTGGCAATCCCGACTTTTATCTAAATTTAATAATTGGCCTTTCTGCAAAATATTTTGGCAGCGACAATTTAGAAAAAATTTTTAATAATTGGCAGTACAATCTCCACAGAGATAAGTTTGATTTATTTGCCATTTTTCTCCTAGAAGATTTGGTCTACGAAAAAGAAGTAGGGTCCCGACAAGTCTTGACACCTCTTCGCAAGCTTTACGCAGAAAAATTTTTGGAAGATAAATTTGATTTGCAGAGAAAAAATTTGGCTCTAAAAGAAAATTTATTCTTCGAAATGCAGCTAAAAAAGGTCAACAATATTTTAGGCATGCCCTATAAGTTAAGCGACAAGAGAGAAAATATTTTTGAAAATTTAAGGCTTCCGGAAGATACTGATGAGAAAAATTTAGAAGAGAGAATCTTAAATATTTTTCGTGAAAATTTAAGTTACAAGGAAAATGAAGTCTTAAAATTTTCTCCCATAAAAAATTTTACCCTCTTTGACAGCCTGGGCTTTGTCAAACTTGAAAGATCCAATAGTCCAACTATTTTCGGCGATTTTCAAGAGAAAAAGGCTTCTGGTCTTACAGGCTTTTTCTATTCCCTTGCCCTAAAAAGGCGAAGGGAAAAAGAAAAATACATTGAGGAGACCTTTGGCAAGTCAATTTACTCTGAGGAAGAGATGAAAATAATCCAGGAGAAATATTTATATGGCGCCCACAAAAAGTCAAGGCTTCACTACACAAGAGGGCAAAGCCACAAAAATATTGATGAGAAAAATTTTGACGACCAGGCAATAAATAGGCACCTCTTAAAATTTAAGGAAAACAGAAATTTTTACAACAATGAAATTAAAAGTCTATCCAAAAAAATTAGGCTGGCTCTTTCCAATCACTCTGGCATAGAAGAAGTGGTTACTAATAGCGGCAAACTCATTTCAAAACTTGCCTACAAGTCCATGATTTCTGATAAGGTAAATATTTTTTCCAAGAAAATTTTAAATCTCAACTCCTACTTAAAGGTAGACCTAGTCCTAGATGCCTCTGCATCCTTAATGGACCTAGAAAGCGACATTGCCATTGAGGCATATATTGTGTCCAAGTCTCTTGAAAACAACGAAATATTAAATCGTGTGATTTCCTACGAGACTGTAGGCGACTACACAGTCATCACTATCTTAAAAGACTATGAAGATAAGTGCGACTTTGAGAAAATTTTTAGGTACAGGACTGCCGGTTGGAACCGCGACGGACTTTTTTATCGTGCCTACCAAAACCTAGTGGATTTAAAAAACGAAAATCACCTTTTAATTGCCCTAACTGATGCCCACCCTCGCGACATAAGGCCCTTGGCTTCAAAAAACTTTTTCGGCTCAAAAAATTATTCTGACCAAAGCTCTTTAGAGGACACAAAAAAGGAATTGGACAAGCTAAAAAAACTGGGCATTCACACATCGGCAATATTAAATAGCGATAAAATAGAAAATGCCAAATTTTTGTTTGGACGAAATTATATTAAAATCAAAAGCGTAAAGGAAATTGCCAATGTGGCTGGCCGCTTTATTCAAAGAGAAATTGCAAATATCGAGAAAAAATAAAAACTGCAGCTGTCAAGGTGGCCGCAGTTTTTTTGATGGATTTGAAATCTAATTAGGATTATCAAATATTTGGATTTATTAAAATTTTTATTATTTAACTAGGTCAAAAGCTTTTTGTGGAACATATACGGCTCTTGTGCTGTAAATTGTAAGTCCGCCAAGTTCAACTTTTTCGCCATTTTTAATTGCGTAGTTCTTTGATATTGGGAATACAATTTTGTCTTCGCCCTTTGTTACAATAGCTTCGTAATCATTTTCGCCCTTCTTCACAAAATTAACCTCTGCTCCCTTGTCTTCGAAGCCCTTTCTAATTGGTTGGTAAAGTTCTTCAGTTAATTTGTCAAGGTCTAGGTCAAGTACATCTTCAAGGTATCTTCCAATTTCATAGTTGTGAACTGTTCCAATAAGTCTTTCTGCCTTATCTGATGTTGAGTAAGAGTAAAGTCCTATATCTCCGCCAACGTGTCCGCCAGTTGTCCATGCAATGTGGCTTCTTGCAGAGATAATTCTTCCCATTGCTGAAACTATATCTTTTTCACTTTTTATTAAGTTCATTTCTTCTTCTGTCAAATCTTTGATGCCAAAGTCCTTTGCCATTACATCTTTTACATTTGACTTGTCTTCTTTAACTTCTTCTGCCGCCTTAGTTACAGAAATTTTTGCAGATAAAATTAAATCTGTAAATTCATTAAGAGGAGTCTTGTCATAGCCCTTAGTGATGTTTCTGTGTCCAAAAGTTATTCCGCCAGTTCCATGGTCTGCTGCAATTACAATAACTGTGTCCTTGTGTGTGTCTGCAAAGTCTTTTGCAACTTTTACTGCATCGTCAAAGGCTTTGATTTCGTGAATAAGTGCAACTGGATCGTTGGAGTGAGCTGCCCAGTCAACTTCTGAACCTTCAACCATTAAGAAAAATCCCTTGTCATTTTTTGAAAGGACCTTTAATGCCTTGTCAGTCATTTCTGCAAGAGAAGGCTTGTTTACTTTATCTCTGTCAATTTCATAAGGGAAGGATTTGTCTTCGAAAAGTCCCCAAATTTTGTCGCCCTTTGAATCTTCCATTGCCTTTTTAGTAGTTACATAATCGTAGCCTTTGTTTTTAATTTCAGCAAGAAGGTCTTCCTTGTCTTTTCTAGTTTCTTTACTTAAATAAGTGCTGCCTGCTCCTAGAACCACTTCCATGTCTTGGTAAACTTGTTGTTCGCCAAGGTCTTCATAGTTGTTTCTGTCAGGATTGTGAGCAGAGAAGTCAGCTGGTGTTGCGTGTTGAATATTTGAAGTTGAAACAATACCAGTGGATCTTCCACTTCTCTTTGCACCTTCAAGGACATTTGCTATAGGTTGTTTTGCCCTATCCTTTTCAAGTTCAGCAGCGCCTGGCATGCCAGCCTTTGTTGGATAACATCCTACAAAAGGTGATTCTGTTTTTATTCCTGCTGCCATAGCTGTGGCTGCTGGAGCAGAGTCTGCAATAGGTGTGTTTGAATTGTTTGTTCTAACAAGACCTGTTGCCAAATCATCCATTACAAATTTTTTGTCCTTAGTCATCCATCTTGCTGTAGTTGATGCTTCTATGCTCATGCCATCAGGTATCATCATGATTACATTTTTGGCACTGCCATAATCTTTCTTTTCAGCAAAGGCAAAACTTGGTGCAAGAGTTGCCACTGCAAGTGTCACTGCCAAAATTTTCTTAAAACTTTTCATTTCTTCCTCCTAGATTTTCTTTAGCTATAATGTAACAGAGGAATGTAAAATTAATATTTATCTTATGTAAAAATATTTTTCATCTTCATAAATAAAATTTATGGGCTGCAAAAATTTTCTACACAAAAATTCCATAAAAACCTGCTAACAAAAGTCAAGCTTAACCTGAAATTAATTTCAGGTTATTTTTTATTATTTAAATAATTAAATTA
>NZ_JBBMFO010000042.1:0-9653 GCF_040096015.1 Peptoniphilus hominis (ex Hitch et al. 2025)
CCACCTACAAAGTATAGGTTAACATCCACTACAATTAGTTAATTAAATATTGTGTCCAGTTTTATGGGTACACATCATTACTTCATGCCGAATAATTTTAAGATAATTAATCTACAGCAAAAAATCTCGACAGCAGCCGAGATTTTTCTTTTCTTATTTATTTTTTAATTTTAGAAAATTATTTGCTCTTTAGTCTTTCTATTTCCTTATTTAGGCTGTCAATTTTATTTGACATCTTTAAAATCTCTGCGTTAAGATCCTTTACATCTTCCTTGCTTGATGGTTCCACAAAGTTCATGTAGTCCATGTTTAGTTTAAATAATTCTTCTCTCAAAGACTTAGTTTCTTCTTCTGCCTTCTTGTAAATTTCCTTAAATTTGTCTACATCAAATAATTTTTTATATTGTTCCTTAGTTTTTTCTTCAAAGAAGTCATAAACCTCTTGTGGGTCCTTCTTCTTTGCCAATTCTTCTAAGTCAGTCCTGTACTTTTCAAAGGTAAATTCAGAAATTTTTGCAATTTCAGCATAAATTTCCTTGTAGTAGTTTACATAAACTTCAAAATACTTCATTGATTTTTCGATAAAAGTCTTTTGGAATTTTAAAACCTTTGAAGTGCTGGCAAAGTATTCATTTCCACCAAATAATTTTTCGTATTCTTCTAAGTTACTTAGCATTTGATGTGAAAATTTTTCCATGTTTTTGAAATAATCCATTTTGCCAAAGAAATTGTCTGTCATAAAAGGCATATTTCCAAAATTAGGAATCATGAAGTTAAAATTGCCAAAAACTTTTTGGTTAAAGTCTAAAATTTCCTTTGCCTTGTCTCTCACTTGTTCTGGCATAAAAATATTCATGTAGTTTTCTTGATATTTTTTGTAAGAGTTAAAGAGGTCCTTGGCAGCAATACTGTAATCTTCTACAAACTTTCCATTGGCACTTAGCATTGGAAAATAATTTTTAAAATTATTCATAAAGTCGCCATAAACTTTATTAGGCTCCTTTAAATTGTCTGCAAAAAATTTTTGAAAATTCATAAAATTTTCAAAGTAAGGGTTTACTTCAAAGAGTCCATTCATTTTTTCGCCATAATCCCCTTGGAAAGGAGAGTATTTACTCATTGTATCCATATAATTTTTTGGCATTTCATAAATATTTCCCACCATTTTTTCATTTATTCTTGCCATTTCTCTGAAATAATCTTCTAAGCTTAAATTTTCTTTTTCATTCTTTTCTGTTCCCTGATTAAAAGACTTTAGTAAATTCATTTGGGCATCGTATATATCCTTGTATAAATCAAACATATTGGTACCTCCTTTTAGTGTACTAAATTATTACCACAAAAAAAGACTTTCTAAACGCTAGAAAGTCTTAAATATTTTATACTAATTTTTTAATATAGTCCTTTATATTTTTATTCTTTTCTTCTAAATACTTTTCAAGGTCAGAGATGATTTCTGCTCCTGCCTTGGGATTCATAAAATTATAGGTTCCAACTTCAACTGCAGTGGCACCTGCCATTAAAAATTCAAGGACATCCTTATAAGACGTAATGCCTCCCATGCCGATTATTGGTATGTCAACTGCTTTTGCCACTTGATGGAGAATCCTTAGAGCAATTGGCTTTACTGCTGGTCCAGAAAGTCCTGCGTAGGTGTTGTTAAAGACAATTTCTTCTCTGTCAAAGTCAATAGCCATTCCGAGAATTGTGTTTATTAGTGAAAGTCCTGTGGCGCCTTCAGCTTCAACTGCCTTGGCTATGCCCACAATATCCCCTGCGTTGGGAGAAAGCTTTACAAAAACTTTTTTATTTGTAACTTTCATGACCTCACGAACAACTCTTGCTGCAGAGTCCTTGTCCATGCCAAAAGCCATGCCCCCTTCCTTTACATTGGGGCAGGATATATTTAATTCAATGGCTGCAAAGTCATAGTCATTTAAAATTTTTGTGGATTCAACATATTCTTCAATGGTATTGCCTCCAAGATTTACAAAAATTTCTGTGCCAAGGTCTTGCATTGAAAAGATTTTTTCTTTTACAAATTCTTCCACGCCTGGATTTTCAAGTCCAATGGAATTTAATATTCCTGATGGCGTCTCCCAAATCCTTATGCCTTCATTTCCCTTTTTTGGATGCCTAGTAATTCCCTTGGAAGAAATTCCCCCTAGAATTTTTGGGTCGTAGAAGTTTTTAAATTCTTCGCCATAGCCATAGGTTCCACTTGCCATAATTATTGGATTTTTTAATTTTATGCCTGCTAAATCTATTTCAGTCCTAGAAGTCAATTAAATCACTCCCCTTAAAAATTGGTCCTTCCTTGCAAGATCTCTTTCTGCCGCCCCTTGTATCGCAGGAGCAAGATAGGCAAGCTCCCACGCCGCAGCCCATTCTCTTTTCAAGAGACACATAGGTTTTTATGTCACGAGCCTTTGCAAGTTCCACAACTTTTTTCATCATAATTTCTGGTCCACAGGCATAAATGAGCTCATGCTTTTCAAAATCAATTATGTCTGTAATAAAGCCGCCTTTTTTTATTTTTATATGGCACTTTACATCTTTAAAGGCCTTTTCAAGTTCAAGCTCTTCCCTCTCCCCTATGTAGAGGGTGATTTTTGACTCAGGCTTTAACTTTTGAATTTCCTTAATTAAATAGTGGAAGGGTGCCACACCAACTCCACCTCCAACTAGGGCAACTTCGTCTACATTGGCGTAAAAAGTATTTCCAAAGGGACCGTAAAGTTTTATGTCATCGCCAGCTTCTAATTTTTCAAGAATTTCTGTGCCTATTCCTCTTTTTTCTACTAAGAAGTCTACACCCTCTGTTACATCATAAACTGAAATTGGTCTTGAAAGTGTTGGATAATTTTCCCAAGCCCTTAGCATAAAAAATTGCCCTGGATAAATCTTTGTCTTAAAATCCGTTCTAAGTATAAAATAATCTTTGCATACATCAATATTTTCTAAAATCTTTGCCATTTTACTCTCCATAAGTGGTAACTGTGTCGCAGTATTCGCACTTATATTCCTTTTTGTCTCTGTCGTAGAGATAAAATTTGTGACCTGAAATTTCCCTTTCGCTATTTGTTATACATCTAGGGTTTTTGCACTCCAATACACCTTCAACTACTTCAGGAAGTTCCATGCGAATTTTTTTCACTCTCTCCCCATCTTCTATAAAGTTCACTGTTGTATGTGGAGCAATTAGTCCCAAGACTGTGAAGTCTAAATTGTAGTCCGTTTCTATTTTTATTAAATCTTTTTTGCCCATGGAAGTAGAAAAAATATTTTGCATAAGAACAACTGCGTCAGTAACTTTTTCCAGCTCCAGTGCCTTATAAAGGACATGAGCACGACCTGCCTCGATGTGGTCTAGGACAATTCCTTTTTTTATTTTTGAAACATTTATCATTTGTTAGCCTCCAAAAGTTTTATAATAAGTGCCATTCTGCCATACATGCCAAACTTTGTCTGTTCAAAATAAACTGCACGAGGGTCCTTGTCCACTTCTGGTGCAATTTCATTTACTCTTGGAAGTGGATGAAGTATATACATGTCATCCTTGGCTAATTTTAATTTTTCTTCTGTTAAAATGTAGTAGTCCTTTAATCTTTCATACTCGTCAGATGATACAAATCTTTCCTTTTGAACTCTTGACATATAAAGTATGTCTAAGTCACTTATGGCGCTCATGAGGTCTCTGGTCTCAGTGTAATTTTCCTTGTCAATGAAGTTTTTAAAGGGCTCTGGCATCTTTAATTCTTCAGGGGAAATAAATACAAATTTTACATTTTTGTAGCGGTTTAGGGCCCTCACTAGGGAGTGAATAGTCCTTCCAAATTTTAAATCACCGCAAAGTCCAACAGTCAAGTTGTCAAAGGATTTTTTGTAGTGCCTAATTGTTATTAAGTCGGCAAGAGTTTGTGTTGGGTGAAAGTGTCCTCCGTCTCCTGCATTTATTATTGGCATCTTAGTAACCACCTTTGATGCAAGAAGGGCTGCACCTTCCTTGGGGTGACGCATGGCACAAATGTCTGCGTAATTTTCTATTACCCTAATTGTATCTAAAAGAGTCTCGCCCTTTGTTGAGGAGCTAACTCCTGCATCAGAAAAACCAATTACCCTTCCTCCAAGTCTTAGCATAGCCGTCTCAAAGGAAAGCCTTGTTCTTGTTGATGGTTCAAAAAAAAGACTGGCCAATAAATTATTGTCGCAAAAATGAGAATAGTGAATAGGATTTGCGATAATGTCATCAACCAGACTAAAAATTTCTTCGTATTCTTCAGTTGTAAAATCTAGTGGCTCTATTAAATGTTTCATCTTGACCTCCATCTAATATTTTATCTTTTTTATATTACTTCAAAAATTAAAATTTGTAAAGTAATTTGATATATGTGTTATACTTGTAATAATAAATTTAAAGGAGAGGCTATGATTTACTTAATACTTGGACACTCTGGTTCTGGCAAGAGCACACTAAGGGATGAACTTGCAAAAGAGGGTTTAAATAAAATAATAACTTACACAACGAGACCTCCTCGTCCCAAGGAAGTTGACGGTCTTGATTACAATTTTATAAATATTTCTGACTTTAAAAAAATGGAAGAGGAAAATTTATTTATTGGCTCCACTTGCTATGCAGGAAATTATTATTCAACTTTAAAAGAAGATCTTGAATTAAATAATAATGACAAAAGAGACTGCGTTATTATAGTGGATAAAGAGGGCGTCCTTGCCATAAAAAAGGAATTTAAAAATTCCCTCTCAATTTATTTAAAATGCTCCAAGGAAGTTTTAAAAAAGAGAATGATTAAGAGGGCTGAAGATGAAAGCGTCATAGAAAAAAGACTTTCTGTCCTAGAAAATTTAGACTCTTATGCAGATTATATCATCGACAGCGACAGAGAAATGGACCAAGTCTTAAGTGATGTCTTAAAAATTATTAAGAGCCACAAGTCGGGAAAATGATTTTTCTTTTCTTGACAATTTATAATCTAGTGATATCATAAACTTATAAGTAAATAAAATTCTTCAGGGCGAGGTGCAATTCCTCACCGGCGGTAAAGTCCGCGAGCGCAAGCTGAATTGGTGCAATTCCAATACCGACAGTAAAGTCTGGATGAAAGAAGATAAATTTAAATTTTTGAGCCCTGCCTGGGCTCTTTTTTTATAGGTGATTTAATGTATGTAGAAAATTTTAACGACAGCTTTTATATGCTTCGAGCCCTAGAACTTGCAGAAAAGGGTATTGGTCACACAAAGACTAATCCCCTAGTGGGCTGCGTTATTGTAAAAGATGAAGAAATAATTGGCGAGGGCGCCCACTTAAAGTTTGGCGAAAACCACGCTGAGGTAAATGCCATTGAAGATGCAAAAAGTCGCGGCAATGACCTTAAGGGTGCAAGTCTCTATGTAAACTTAGAGCCTTGCTCTCACTTTGGCAAGACTCCACCCTGTGCCAATCGAATTGTGGAAGAAGGCATATCAAGAGTTGTAATTGGAACCACTGACCCCTTCCCTAAAGTTTCTGGCGGTGGCATAAAAATTTTGGAAGATGCTGGGATTTCTATAACAGAGGGTGTCTGCCAAGAAGAATGTTTGAACTTAAACGAGAGATTTTTTACCTATGTAAAAAATAAGAGACCCTTCGTTGTCCTAAAGGCTGGCATGTCCCTTGATGGAAAAATTGCAACAGCAAGTGGCGAGTCCAAGTGGATAACATCAGATTTTTCTAGAGCTTACTCTCATGAGCTTCGAGGAAAGCTTGACGGAATAATGGTTGGCATAGGAACAGTTCTTGCTGATAACCCAACTTTAAATGTCCGTCACGGTAAATACAGGGTCAATCCCATAAGAATTGTAACGGATTCAAGGCTTAGGATTCCCCTTGATGCAAAGCTTCTTTCAGAAGATTTGGATTCAATAGCAATAATTGCCACAACAAAAAATTGCGACAAGGAAAAACTTGAAAAACTTAAAAAAATGAAAAATGTTGAAGTTTTAATCTGCGGCGAAAAAAATGGCAAGGTTGATTTAAGGGACCTAATGGAAAAATTAAGTGGATACGACATATCCTCCATCTTACTGGAAGGCGGAAGGACTCTTAACGCTGAGATGCTAAAAAATAATTTAGTGGATAAGTTTTATTTTTTCATGGCGCCAATTTTATTGGGCTCAAGGGGCATTCCTGCCATTGGCGATTTGGAAATAGGTGCCTTAAAGGACGCAATCAAAATAAAGGACATGAAGTGTGAAAAATTATTTGACGACATACTTGTCACTGGAAGGTGTGATTGAAATTTTTACGGGAATAATAGAAGAAATTGGAAGACTTGCTGACATAAAAAAGGAAAAGGACCTCTACACCTTAAAAATTTCCTGCAAAAAAGTTTTGGAAGGCACAAAGAAAGGCGACTCCATTGCCACAAATGGCGTCTGCCTAACTGTGACAGAGCTTGGCGATGAATATTACAAGGCAGAAGTCATGGTTGAAACTATAAATTCAACAAACTTTAAGACTTTAAGTGTCGGTCAGGCTTTAAACCTAGAGCGAGCCCTTAGCCCATCCAAAAGACTTGACGGTCACATAGTCCAAGGCCATGTTGATGGAGTTGGCGAAATCGTAAATATTTTAAAGAGGGGTCACGAAATTGTCTACAGGATAAAATTTGACTCAGATAATTTTAAATACATTGCCGAAAAGGGATCTATTGCTCTTGATGGCATTAGCCTCACTGTATC
The DNA here is from genome assembly GCF_040096015.1 of Peptoniphilus hominis (ex Hitch et al. 2025). Lineage (NCBI taxonomy): Bacteria > Bacillati > Bacillota > Tissierellia > Tissierellales > Peptoniphilaceae > Peptoniphilus > Peptoniphilus hominis (ex Hitch et al. 2025). Next base: position 6,739 of record NZ_JBBMFO010000042.1, read on the forward strand.
AAAGGTAGGCGAAAATTATTTTGAAGTCTCAATTATTCCAACCACAATTGCTGACACCAATCTTGCAAGTAAAAAAGTTGGCGAAAAAATAAATATTGAGACAGATATTATTGGCCGCTATGTCTACAATTTTGTCAATACAAAAGAAGCAAGCAAAATAACAAAGAATTTTTTATTAGAAAATGGATTTTAAGTAAATTTATAAAATCGAGAGGAGAAGACATGAAAGTTAACACAATCGAAGAAGTTGTTGAAGCCTTAAAAAAAGGCGAAATTATAATAGTAACAGACGAACCTGACAGAGAAAATGAAGGCGACATGATTCAAGCTGCAGAATTTGCCACTGGTGAAAGTTTAAACACCATGGCATCTCTTGCCAAGGGACTCATTTGCATGCCCATGTCAAAGTCTTACGCAGAAAAACTAAAGCTAGATCAAATGGTTGCCGACAACACTGACAATCACGAAACTGCCTTTACAGTTTCCGTTGACCATGTTGACACAACTACAGGAATTTCTGCTTGGGAAAGAGCCTTAACTGCAAATAAACTTGCAGAAGATGATGCAAAGCCAGAGGACTTTAGAAGACCTGGTCACATGTTCCCTCTTGTTGCAAAAAAAGATGGGATTTTTGTAAGACGAGGACACACTGAAGCAACAGTTGATTTATTAAAAATTGCTGGCTTAAAAGAAGTTGGACTCTGCTGCGAAATTATGCAAGATGATGGACACATGATGCGTGGCGAAGATTTATTTAAGTTGGCAGAAAAGTTGGGCATGAAAATTACTACAACTGAAGAACTTTTGCTTTACAGAAAGAGACATGAAAAAATCATAGAAAAAGTTGCAGAGGCAAAACTTCCAACAAAGTTTGGCGACTTTAGGGCTCATGCTTATATCGACAAGGTTACGGGCGAACACCACATTGCCCTTGTTAAAGGCGAAATTGGCGACGGCATGGATGTCCTCACAAGAGTTCACTCTGAATGTCTAACTGGCGACTGCTTTGGCTCATCAAGATGCGACTGTGGCAACCAACTTCACCTTGCCATGAAAAAAATTGACGAGGAAGGCAGAGGAATTTTGCTTTATATGCGTCAAGAAGGTCGTGGCATCGGCCTTGTAAATAAAATCCGTGCCTATGCCCTACAAGACCAGGGCATGGATACAGTTGAGGCTAACTTGGCTCTAGGCTTTCCTGAAGATGCCAGAGACTATTCCACTGGTGCCCAAATCTTGCAAGATTTGGGAGTAAAGGAACTTCGTCTTCTTACAAATAACCCAGACAAGGTTTACTCTCTTCAAGAATTTGGCATGATCATAAAGGAAAGAGTGCCAATTGAAATTCACTCAACAAAACACGACGAATTTTATTTGAGGACTAAGGCAGAAAAGATGAACCACATCTTATCTGAATTTAGCAAATAATTTTAAAATCATTAAGAAAAAAATTAAGAAAAAAATAAATGGAGGAAATATGAAAATTTACAGTGCTAATTTAAAATCTGAAGGAAAAAAATACGCCATAGTTTTGGCAAGATTTAACGAGTTTATAGTTTCAAAACTCCTAGACGGCTGCATAGACGGACTAAAAAGGCATGGAGTTAAGGACGAGGAAATCGAAGTGATTTGGGTGCCAGGGTCTTTTGAAATTCCCCTAGCAGCAAAATCTCTTGCCATGACAAAAAGATATGACGCAGTAATTGCCCTTGGAGCAGTTATTCGTGGCGCAACTACTCACTACGAACTTGTATCAGCAGAAGTTGCCAAGGGAATTGCAGCTTCATCACTTGAAACTGGCGTGCCAATAATCTTCGGTGTAATCACAACAGAAAATATTGAACAGGCCATTGAAAGAGCCGGCACAAAGGCTGGCAACAAGGGCTTTGATGCTGCCACAGCTGCAATTGAAATGGCAAACCTATTAGGTGAAATTCGTGTCTAAGCTGGCAAAAAAAAATTTGCAAAATAAAAATGATGACCTTAAAAATGTTAAGTCCATAATTTTTGACTTTGACGGCACCCTACACAATACCATTAAAATTTATTATCCTGCCTTTTCTTCTGGCGTGAAATTTTTGCGAGAACATGGCTTTGCAAAGGACTTTGAACTCTCAGAAAAAAATGTGGCAAGATTTTTAGGTGAGAAACCAAACTTTGCTTACGACCTAATTGCAAGGGGTGCAGATGACTCTTTGAAAAAAGAAGTCATGGCTCTTGTTGGCAAAAAAATGGATGAAAACATAAAAAATGGGCTTGGAGAACTTTATAAGGGCACTATAAAAGTTTTAGAAGAGCTTTCCAAGAATTATGACCTCTACATTCTCTCCAACTGCCGAGAATCTTATCTGGACACTGCCCTTGATGTCTACGGCATAAAAAAATACTTCAAAAAATATTTTGCCGCAGAAACTTATGACTTCCTTCCAAAGGAGGACATTATAAAAAAAGAAAGACAAAAGATAAAGGAAGAGATCATATTTGTTGGCGACAGGCACCATGACATGGAAGCAGCAAGAATTAATAATTTAAAGAGCATTTTTTGCAGCTATGGCTTTGGCAGCGAGGAAGAAGGAAAAGATACAAATTACAAAATTTCTTATATTGGAGAAATTTTAGAGCTCTTGTAAGAAATGCTTTTAAATAAAAATTTATAAATCGCTTAAAAATTTTAAACATAAAAATTTATAAGAAAAAACCCTAACAAAATGAACTGACCCCCAAAAGTTGGACTAACAAACCAACTTAAGGAGGTCAGTTTTTTAATGACAAAATACAAAACAGAATTTAAGATTAAAGTAGTAAAAGAATATCTAGAAGGAAATATAGGCTACAAAGACTTAGCGAAAAAATACTCTATCCCAGATAATTCGACTGTTAGAAGGTGGGTTAATGCCTATGAATCTCAAGGATAT
>NZ_JBBMFO010000043.1:0-9097 GCF_040096015.1 Peptoniphilus hominis (ex Hitch et al. 2025)
TTTTTCATTCCTCCATTTCAATATTGTTGTGTTCCAAACAAAGAAAGGCTAAGCACCTTTCTTTGATACTTAACCTTCCAACATTTTTTAGAATTTATCTTCTAAAAGTTTTCTTAGCTTTTCTAAAATCTTATCCCTCCTTTTTTCCGATTGCTTGATAGCTTACTTTTTCTTTTTTGCCAATCGACCTTAGACTTTCTTCTCTGTAAAAGATGGCTTCCATTAACTCTCTTTCTTTTTTGTGAATGTAGCTAACGCCTTGTTTAATTCTTCAATTTGCATTTTGACTTCTACAATTTTTTCTAAGTCTATTCTTTCATCTATGATATTGTCTACAAAATTCCCGTCATGATCCAATGATGAAAAAAAGAGCAAGTGGTTTTTCTTGTCCGCCTGCTCTAAATACTTTTCGTGTTCTTTTTCTCGCCAGTAGACTTTATATATCTGCTCGCTGACTTTAACCCTTTGTCCGTTGACATAAAGGTAATATTCTTTTGGCATTTAATTTCCTCCATTTCTTTTTTTGTCTGCGTTTTTAGACAAAAAAAGGAGGACTTCTACACTTTGGCGTAAAAAGTCCTCTCGGCTTAAAAACTAATGTTTTATATAATTTTCTATTTGGTCGTTTCTGGTAAAGTATTATTGCTATGTGTAAGCAATTCCAAGAATAAAAAAGGATAATTATATCGTTCTGTGAAAACCGAAACTATAAGTTTTGACATAATTATCCCTCCATTATTTTCCCTCCTAAGTAAATTTATTATTAAATCACTCCTGCTTTTTCAAAATGCTTTTTGAGTATCTTTGTTGCAACGAATGCTCCTATGCAAGCAAGAACAAATGTTATCAAGGCAAAGCCTACTGCCCATGAAACTTTGAAATAAGATAATGCTTCATTTATTTGTGCTTCACTCATTTTCCATTTTGATGCTCTTTCCACAAAAGAAGCTGTTCCGAATAAAATCACAGGAATTACTGTCCCTAAAAAATCCGCTAATGCAAATATCCCATATCCAATAATCATTCGTCCCTTGCTCTCATAATTTCCTATAATCAAATCACATATAATTCCACCGATTACAGCAAAGACTGCATGAGGCAAATGTCCTCCTGACAATGCAATTAAACCAAGAAGCGTTCCTGATATTGTAAATACGCCCTTCTTTTTAACTTTCAAAGCCATAAGGATATAAACGGTAGCAGCTACCATAAAGCTAACTCCTGAAGCAATAAATCCTCCAATCACTGTTGTTGCCATAGCAAATGCAACCGCCATGTATATGACAATTCCAATTGCATTAAAGATTCCGATTGTAATAAAATCACGACCATTTAATTTGTTTTTCATAAAAGTCCTCCTAATAAATTTTCTGTATTACTATCACAAGAGCAATCATCAAAGCTCCTAATAGTCCAATCAACAAATCCGTTGTTCTAAACCTCAATTTTGTTAATGTAACCCTGTTCTCATCACTATCAAGTCCTCTAATGAGTGCTGAAGCTGACAGTTCATCTGAAATCTTAATCATTCTCATTAAAAGCGGAACAAGCGTATATTCAATATATTTAATTGGATGTAGCAAGGGGAAAAATCTACTTGTTACGATTCCTCGAATCTTCATATTCTCTTTTAATGCCTTGAGTTCTATTTTTATAGTTGGTACAAACCTAAGCAAAACACTAAAAGGTATACCAATGCTTCTTGGTACTTTCATTCTATTTAATGCTTCAAGCATTTCACTTACACTTGTAGTCTTTGTTATATATCCACCAAACATAGCAATTAAGGTCATCCTTGATGCAAAGTAAATAAACATATATATTGCAAATACGATACTTGCTTCACAAAACTTTCCAAGCCATAACTCTATGCAGTATAAAATCACAAAAAACAAAATAAAGCGTAATGCTCTTTTCCACATACTGCTGTATACATACAGAAAAAAGGCAAAGAGAATCAGTCCGAAAAGTAGAATTGTATCGCTTATAAAAAAGCTCGTAAATCCAACAATTGGAAGTAGAGTAAGTTTTATTCTCGGATCGACTGTTTTTCTATCCATCAAGTTATCTACCTCCTCTCATCTTGTCCAATATGAGAATTTTATTACTTTCACTCATATTCAAAACACTTTCTATTTTTCCATCTCCCATTACCCACAGCTCGCTTACTGTGTTCGCTAAAAACTCAAAATCATGACTTATTACCAAAACTGTTATCCCTTTTTTTAATTGTTCTTCAATCAGTTTTGCGACTGAAAGCATTGAGTCTTTATCACAACCTGATGTTGGTTCATCATAGATGAAAACTTTTGCCTGTTTCATCATTCCACAAGCTATTGTCAGTCTTTGTTTTTCTCCTCTTGATAAAGCAAACGGATGCTTATCTATATATTTATCTAAGCCAAGAACATTCAAAATAGACTTTGCCTTTTGGGTATTTTCTTTTTTATCTTTATTTGAAATACCAAGCAGCATTTCATCAAGTACACTTTCCGAAAATAACTGATAGTCTGAATCCTGAAATACAAAATATGACATATCCATTAAATCTTTACGATTCAACTCTTTATCTTTTTCCGCCCATATTTTCCCCTCTTTTATCTTCTCAAGTCCTGAAATTACCCTTGCAAAAGTAGTTTTCCCAGTACCATTTAACCCAATAAGACCAATGGCTTTTCCACACTCCATATTGAAATCAAGATGATTTAAGATGTATTGATTTTGCTTATTTCCAACCTTAGTTGCACTTGGGTAACAAAATTTCAAGCCTTTCCCACTGATACTTTCATCATTTAATTGATATAAATCTTTCTTCTCACTTATCCTGTATTCTTTTAATTCAAGAGTTCTTAGTCCATTATCATCCCAAAACTTCCCTTCAAGATGGATAACTTCTTCCCGACTCAAGTCCTGTGCAATCTCTCCATCTTTAACCAAAAGAAAACGGTCAAATAAAGATTTTACATAGTACAAACGATGTTCAATTAGAACAACAGTTGTTCCCTTTTTCTTTAATTTTTCCAAAATTAAAAATAGGTCAAATGTTGCTTTCATATCCAAATTTGCTGAAGGCTCATCTAAAATTAAAACTTTCGGATTCATTGCATAGATGCTTGCAATAGCTATCTTTTGTTTCTGCCCGCTTGATAATTCAAAAACAGATTTTCCTTTCAGTTCCTCAATATCCAGCTCTGCATATACTTCTTCTACTCTCTGTTTGATTTCATATCTTGATTTGCAGATAGTTTGAAGCCCAAAAGCTATTTCTTCATCTGTCGTTGTCGTGAAAAATTGACTTCTTGGATCTTGAAATACAGTACCTACAATACGCCCTATTTCATGAAGCGATAATTTGCTTATATCTTTTCCGGACGCAAAGGCTTCTCCTTGCATTTTGCCTTTGTAATAATGTGGAATAAGACCATTCATTACACTTCCAAGAGTACTTTTACCACTTCCACTTTTCCCTGAAATTAAAACAAATTCACCTTTTTTAATTTCAAGATTGATATTTTTTAAAGCAGTTCGCCCATCTTCCCATTCATAAGAAACATTTTTTAACAAAATCATGATTATACCTCGTACTGAGCTTTCCATAATTTTGTGTAGTAACCATTTTTCGCAAGAAGTTCACCATGCTTTCCTTTTTCAAGTAAATTTCCTTTTTGAAATACGAGAATTTGGTCAGCTTTTTGAATTGTTTTTAAATGATGAGCCACTACAAGTACAGTTCTATTCTTTGCAAGTTCTGTAATAGCATCCTGTATCAAAGATTCATTTACAGGATCAACATTACTTGTCATTTCATCAAGAATTAAAATCGGTGCATCTTTTAGAAAAGCTCTTGCAATAGATATTCTTTGTCTTTGTCCACCTGATAAAATTCCTCCATTTTCGCCAATATCAGTTTCATAACCTTTTGGTAAACTCATAATGAAATCATGTATTCTTGCTTTCTTTGCAGCTTCAATGATTTCCTCTTTTGTAGCTCCTTTTTTACCTACTCTGATATTTTCTTCAATCGTGTTATCAAACAATTGAACATTCTGCATGACAATGCTAATACGGTCTAAAAGCTCATCATAAGGAATATCCCTTATATCAATTCCTCCGAGTGTAATTTTTCCTTTATGCACATCATAAAATCTTAGAAGTAAGTTGGTTATAGTGGTCTTTCCACTACCTGATTCTCCAACTAAGGCTGTCATTGTTTTTTCAGCAATAGAAAAGCTCAATTTTTCCATTTTAAATTCATCTTTTTCATAGGAAAATCCAATGTTATCAAAAGCTATATCATTATCTTTCGGAACAATTCCATTCACTTTATCCGGGATTACATCTGCATATAAAATTCTTGAAAGTCTTTCGTAACTATCTACCACCGAAACATAGTACATATAGTGTTGTTCCATAGAAGCGAATGGCTTATAAAACTCTTTTGAAATTACCGCAAAGATAATAAAATTAAGTACATCAAGATTTCCCTTTACAACAAATATTGTTCCTCCAATTAAAAGAACTAAATATCCAATATCCAGTAAAAAACCAAATATAGATAACTGTTTTGCCTTGAATCTTGAAGCTGCTTTGCTTGTTTCTCCAAACTTCTTTGTTTTATTCATAAGCTCATTATCCAAGCTCTTATTGTTAGAAAAACTCTTTAATACAGGTATTCCTCTCACATATTCAACAAATAGTCTAACCATATCAAGAAGTGCTGAGTTATTCTGATTCTCTATTTTTTCAGATTGCTTAATTGTCAGATATAGAAAGATAAGTGCAATCGGAACAGATACAGCCATTAGAATAGCAAGTTTTAAATCAATACTTGCAAGACCAATAAATACGACTGCACCTATCAAAAAATCGCCAAACATTCTTGACCACATGTGTCCTACAACAAGGGACATATTATCAACATCTTTGTGTAAAATTGTATTTATTTCCCCAAGTCGTTCATTGGTATAAAATCCTAAGCTGAATTTTTTCAATTTAATAATCATGCGTTCTCTTATTTGCTGAACAATATCAAAACCTGCACTATGCTTTTTCATATCTGCGACCATATTACAAATACCTTTGAAGACTACAAGTAATCCAATTGAAATAAAATATTTATATAGGCTTGCTAAGCTCGTTCCGTCAAAGATTTGGAACAGTATAGAAAATACGATAACAATCATGGCTATGGAGCTGAGACCATAAAGGGCAAAGAATACACTTGATATAATCAAATCTCTCTTGCCGCTTTTTGTTAGTAGTTTTAACATTTCTCTAAACATTTTCTGTTACCACCTCTTTCAAATTCCATCTATCTACCTTGTTCTGTGCTTCAACCATATCCTTATAAAAATCACATCTTTTCATCAGCTCTTCATGGCTTCCTGCATCAAGAACAACGCCCTTATCCATAACTATAATTTGGTCTGAATCTCTAATCGTATTTAGATGATGAGCAATTGTAATGATAGTTTTATCCTTACTTAAATCATCAATCGCTTCACCGATTAGTCTTTCATTTTCACTATCAACAGCTGCCATTGCCTCATCTAATATTAAAATCGGTGCATTTTTAAGAATCATTCTCGCAATTGATATTCTTTGTTTTTCTCCACCGGATAACTTGACTCCCATTTCACCTACTCGTGTTTCATATCCATTTGGCAATGCTGAAATAAATTCATGGCATCTTGCTTTTTTAGCTGCTTCTATAACTTCTTCTTTTGTTGCATTTAGTTTTCCGATTGCTATATTTTCAAAAATGCTTAAATCAAAAAGGATAACTTCCTGTTGCACACTACCAATCAGCATTGATATATTTTCTTGACTATATTCTTTTATGTCTTTTCCATTTATCAGTATTTGTCCTTCGTCTGCATCCCAAAATCCCATAAGCAAATTAGATACAGTACTTTTCCCACAACCACTTGCTCCTACAAAGGCATTCAAACTATTTTTCTTAAAAGTTAAATTGATATTTTTAAGCTCAAAACCATCTTTTCCGTATGCAAAATTCACATCTTTAAATTCTATATTTCCAAACTCTAAACCTTGTTCTGTATTCTTGGTTGGAAGCGGAACTGTTAAAACTTTTCCTATGGACTTTAATGCTTCCTTAAACACAATAGAAAAATGTTGCAATGTAGCAGTCTTACTTATAGATGCAGTAAAAGCAGACGATAAAATTATTGAAAGAATAAAATTAGGTGTTGTAATATTCCCATGATAAAGAAAGATACTTCCCAAAATCATGACAATTACCACTCCAATTTCCATAAATATGTCAATGAGTCCCATTGGGATTGTAACCATCCCCATGCTCTTTTTAACCCAGTAAACATATTCTCTTGCCGTTTTTAATGTTCTTTCACTTATCTCCTCTTCTTTAGCAAAAGCCTTAATAACAGAAATATTTTTTACATATTCCATTAGCTCTTCTCTCATCTTGTTTTCATGGTTAAAATAAATAGCAAAGTTTTTATCCATTGTTTTCTGTGAAAGAACTTTTACAAAATACATAAGTGGAACTCCGGCAATCATTCCAAGAGCAAGACGCCAATCCACAAAAATCATGGCTACAAAAATAATGGTAGGTAGAAGTGTAACTGACATTATTTCAGGAAGACCATGGGCAAGGTATACTTCCACTTGTTCCACATCATGCTGAACAATGTTGGTAAGCTCTCCTGTATTATGTTCTTTAAAAAATCCTAAACTTAGTTTTTTTAGATGATCAATAATATCTAACCTAAGTTCTGTTAATTTTTCGTATGCTTTCTCATGAGCAATCTTTGTTGCAAAATAGTAAAACACGCCTTTTAACACAAATGATATAAAGATTCCAATGAATAAATACTTTAAATTACCTTCGTTAATATTGCTTGTGATTAAAGAACTAATCAAATATACAAGTAAGATTTGTGGTATCAAATCAAATACTATTTTTAAAGTAAGAAGTGAATTGGATAAACCATTTTTCCCTATCACTTTTTTCCTTAATTCTTTTTCTGGCATGAACAACGCTCCTTTCAAAATTGAATAATATTGAATCTTAATTCAGTATTAAGGTTTAAAGTAAGACTTTGCTGATTACGCAAAGTCTATTTCTTAGTGCTCATTATAGGGATTCCACTCCCTTGTAATAACACCTTGCAATAAGTTTTAGCATATCTTTTGCCCACTTTTCACTTTGATAGTGTCTTGCTATTTCAAGAAGCCCCTCAGTAAAGTTACTGGCTAAAATATGGGCAAGCATTGGATCATATTCCTCTTTTGATTGTCTCTTTAAACTAACTTCAATATGAGCCTCCATTTGCGATATGAGTTTTTGTTTTGCTTCTATATGCTTTGTACCTGAACTTTTATCCATTAAAATAATTAACTTCTTACGCTCTTTTAAAAGCTCGTGAATATATTTTTCTCCAACCTCATCAAACCTTTCAGAAGCAGAACCTTTTTCCAAGGATTCTTCCTCATTAAAAGCTGACTCGAAGTTTATATAAACAGAACTTACTATTGCATCAAACAAAACTTCCTTATTTTTAAAATAGGTATAAATTAGTGCCACAGGAATATCTGCTTCTTTTGCAATTTCTGTTAATTTAGCACCTCTATAATCATTTTTATAAAATACTTTTTCTGCTGCATCAAGTATCCTATTTCTAACTTCTTCTTTCAATACTTGTGCCATATCACACCTCTTTCGAATAAAATACTGAATCTCAATTTAATAATAAACCTAAATTCAATATTTGTCAAGTTAGCTTTGTTTCCATATTTTTATACTCGCTTACCGGTATCCCTGTTCTTTTCAAAACCTTTAGCTTCTCCTGTTTTTTCTCCTCTTTCCTTGCCTTATATCTTTCCTCATATTCTTTTTGCTTGCCGTTTGCTTTATGCTTGAGGTAGTTTTGATGAAGTCGATCTTTTCTTGCTCGTTCTTTTTCTTCCTTCCTCTTAATTTCTTAAATAAAAAAGAATTAAGAAGTACATGTTTCACTAAAACAGTGATTAAGTGTTCTCCTTAATTCTATTACTCCAGCAGCCAATTTGTACTTTTTATATTGCTTCACCGCAAAGTGTGTCGGTTCTTTCTTCTCCAATGCTTCAAAGAGTCTATCAATCGGATTCATGTAGGTTTCATCATCTTCTATTACCTCTGAAGCGTCTATCATATCAAGTAGTGTTGCAAAGTTCTTTTCTTCTCTTGGAGCCTCATACCAGATATATCCAATAAGTGCCGTATAGTAGAGCTTCTCAGCTTTCACCCAAAAGTTATCACCTGCTTTTTCTCCCTCGCCCTTCGTGTTTGAGATGATTGTCTGAACGAGTTTTAAAATATCTTTCTCAGAACGGATACATGCGAATGGATTGTACTTCATAGACCTTTTGAAGTTTATGGGATTAGAATTTTAATCTCATATCCATTATCTTCAAGCATCTTACCGCACTAAATCACTATCGTTCCTTTAGGATCGGTTACAAAATAGGACGAGTGCATTTGCTTTAAATTCGGTTTTACATAAAATCTCGTCTTGCCGGAGCCTGAACCTCCTATGACAAGTATATTCTTGTTTCTTGCATACTTTGGATTAGCTGGTCTGCCGTTCATAGTTAATCGTTCTGTTTGTGTAAGCAAGATATTGTTCTGGAACTTTTCATCCATATACGGTTCTATATCTTTTCTCGTTCCCCATCTTGCTGAACCATACTCTTTTCCCTGCCTGAACTTTTTTGCATTTTTGCCTTTGCTGTAGACAATGAATTTAATTAAAGCTGCTACTCCTATGCCTATTAGAGGGCAAAGCTTACTCCAATAGAAGCAAGTGCTGCTTCGCCAACGTATTTACCAACGACAGCAGAATCTACTAAAGTATAGACCTGTTGGAAAAATGAACCGGTAATCATAGGCAGGGCGAATTTAATAATCGCCTTATTAGGCTTTTCATCAGTAAGGTAATGATTAATATAAACTTCCTTTCTATTCAATCATTTTGAAGTGTCTCAATGCATCCATGATAGCTTCTTCTTTTTCAGGTGTACACTGTGGAATAATTTGTTTCTCCTTTTTAGACTTGTTGTAATGTTCTCGTAATTC
>NZ_JBBMFO010000044.1:0-7812 GCF_040096015.1 Peptoniphilus hominis (ex Hitch et al. 2025)
TTCATTCTTTTTCTTTGAGTATATTCTGTAATGCTTTGACCATATTTTTCTTTGAATAGATTTTTTAATTTAGTCCCACTCATTGTAGATATTTTTTCAAGAGTTTCTTGATTTACATTCATGGCGAAATGATCATCTAAAAATCTGGCTACATCTTCAAGTGCTTTATTATCATCTGTTTCAATTTTATATTTCTTTCTATTTAAGTAGGTATCTATTACTATACTTACCCATTCATTTGCTTTGGCTTTAAAGAAAAAATCAGCAGCTGGAGCATCCATCTTACAATTTAATATTTCCATTGCCATTTTTTCTAAAGACTTTGTAAGTATTATTTGATTAGTTTGAAGTAAAGCCCTATAAAATGATTCCGGATCAATATTAATGGCTGATAGGTGGTTTTCCAAAAGCTCTTTTTTAAAGCCTATAGAAACAGAAAGATAATTTGAATTCTCGTGTAATAAAAACAGAAAGTCATCTTTTATATTATCAAAATCAAAAGCACATAAGGAGTTTGCAGTAAGTGTTTGATAAGGATTAAATTTTTCACCGTTTGCACTTACTATGTAGCTAGTGTATATAGAAACATAGTCCGACATACTATAAGTATTATTTTGAACTACTTCTTCACTGATATAAAAATCATGTATACCAATAATAAAACCATCGCCTTCATAGAACCAATAAAGCCCTTCTGCATAAGTTAAATCTTCTCTACTCCAACAAAATGTATGCCCTGCACTTGAATATTTCTTATTATTTTTACATTCATCTACTTTCATATATTCTTTTACAAAATCATAATAAGTCATAACACACCTATCCCTTTTAGACAATATTCCATTTAGCCTTATTAATTCAAAACTATTGTATAAGTAATTGTAACTCATGTATAATAAAAATGCAATGATATTTATTATCAACTAAGCGAACTTATATCTAAAAGGGATATTAAAGAAAGGCGGATGATTATGAAGATTTATAAAAACTATTTGCTTATGTAGAGGATAAAATATCTTGGGGTTTTCTCCATAGTTTTTTCTGTTATATCTGCGGTACTTACAGTATATGGATATTATTTAATCTACAGATTTTTAGATAACTTAATTATCCGTGCAGATTTATCTGGTGCAGAGTGCATAGCATTAAAATCAGTCTTTGCATTAAGAAGTGGAGCGATATTTTATTTTGTTTCAACGATATTTTCACATGTATTGGGATATACGATTGAAACAAATTTGAGGGAAAGAAGAATTGATGGTTTAGAGAAAGCATGCTATAAGCTCTTTGATTTAAACCATTCTGAAAAATCGGGTTAAATTTATTATTGTGAAAGGATTGAAAAAAAATGAATAAAAAATTACAAGTTAAAGATTTAATGACAGTTGGAATATTTACTGCTTTATATTTAGTAGTAATATTTGCGTCTATGATGTTGGGATATTTACCAATCATGATTCCTTTCTTAGGAGGGGTAATGGCTATATTTGGCGCAATACCATGTATCTTATATATTTCAAAAGTAGATAAATTTGGAATGGTATCATTAATGGGAGTTTTATCAGGATTAGTATTTTCCCTTATGGGGAGTGGGGTAATTGTACTTTTATTTGGGATTGTTTTTGGTCTATTGGCTGATTTAGTTATGAAATCAGGAGGATATAAAGATTTAAAAAGATCAATATTGGGCTATGCAATTTTTTCCTTATGGAGTGTAGGGTTTAGCTTAAGAATGTATATAGATAGAACAAATTTTTTTGCTTCTCAATTAGAAACTTATGGAAAAGATTATGTAGATACTTTAATGTCTCTAACCCCAACATGGACATTACCAGTTATAATTATTATTACTTTCATTTCAGGACTCATCGGAGCAAAATTAGGTGTGCGCATATTTAAGAAACATTTCATGAGAATTGGAATAAAATAAAATTATGAATATCAATCAAAAAAAAATATTTCAATTAGATCCAAGGACAAAAATTTTATTGGTGCTTACTATTAGTACCATTTTAGTTAGTGGAGGGACTCAGGGCAATATGTTCTATGTGAGAATATTTTTGTCACTGACCCCCATATTCTTGCTATTTAGTGATGGTAAGGTAACACTTTTTGTAAAGTTACTTTTTTTATATGGTTTGCTATTTTTTATAGATAGTAATTTAAGTAATAATATTAAAGGAACATTGAATTTCATATTAGGTGCTATGGTAGGAATATTTACGCATATGTTACCGGGTTTTATAATGGCATATTATTTATTTGTTACAACAAAGGTCAGTGAATTTATTTTAGCCATGGAGAAATTAAAAATTCCTAAAACGCTAATCGTACCATTTTCTGTATTATTGCGTATGTTCCCAACAATGAAAGAAGAATATTCTTATATCCAAGATGCGATGATTATGAGAGCTATTTCATGGAAAAATGGTCCTGCAAAAATGTTTGAGTATAGAATTATTCCATTTATAGTATCAACTATTACAATAGGTGATGAGTTAATAGCAGCTTCATTGACTCGTGGAATTGATAATCCAATAAAAAGAACTAATTATTTTGATATAAAGATTAAGTTTTTAGATGTCGTCTTTATAACTTCCTGTATATTATGTTGGGCTATTTATTTCTTTGATAAGGTGAAGCTATGATTAAGTTAGATGATGTAAGTTTCAAATACCAAAATGATAAAGTAGATGCTATCAAAAATATCAATTTAGATTTTGAAAAAGGAAAAGTTTACCTTTTGTGCGGGAAAAGTGGTTGCGGGAAAACTTCAATTATAAGAACTATAAATCGCTTAATTCCTATTTTTTATAAAGGCGATCTTCATGGGGAATGTAAAATATATGGCGAAAATATTGAGAATATTCCTATGTATGAATTATCAAAAAAAGTAGGTACTGTATTTCAAAATCCCAGAAGCCAGTTTTACAATATAGATACAACTAGTGAATTAGTATTTAACTTAGAAAATCAGGGAGTTGATAAAAAAACAATATGTAAAAATTTAGAAAATGTAATTGCCAAATTCAAAATAGACCACCTATTAGATAAAAATATATTTAATTTATCAGGAGGAGAAAAACAGTTAATAGCATGTGCTTCACTAGCAGTAAGCAATCCAGATATTATTGTAATGGATGAGCCTTCGTCTAATCTAGATAAATGTGCTATAAAAAAACTAAGTGAAGTTATCAAATATTGGAAAAAACAAAATAAAACAATAATTATAGCTGAGCATAGAATTTATTATTTGATGGATTTGATAGATGAAGTGATTTTTTTAGAAAATGGAGAGGTTAAGAAAACTTATTCAGCTATTTCCTTTAAAAATATTAATGAACCTGATTATGAGACATTAGGATTAAGAACAAGAAACATTATAATGTGCAAAGGAAATAAAAATAAAACTAGAGTTGGTAAAAATTTTATTAGCATCGAAAACTTTTTCTTTTCTTATAATAAGGATAAACAAATTTTAAATATAACAAATTGTGTAATTCCCAAAAATCATACAATTGCAATAATTGGCAATAATGGCTCAGGAAAAACCACTTTTTCAAGGTGTCTATGCGGTTTAGAAAGAAAGTTTAATGGAAAAACTGTGATTGATGGGAAAACACATACAAATAAAGAAATGCTTAAAAAGTCATTTTTAGTAATGCAAGACGTTAATCATCAACTATTTACGGAAAGCGTAAATGAGGAGATACGAATTTCAACTGATAAAATTGATGATAGTAGGATAAATGAAATATTGGATAAATTTAATTTAAAGAGTAAATTTGATTCCCATCCTATGACTTTATCAGGAGGAGAAAAACAAAGACTTGCTATAATTACAGCATTAGTCTCTAAAAGGGAAATTTTAATCTTTGATGAGCCTACTTCAGGACTTGATAGGGACAATATGCTTGAGTTTTCAAATTTTGTAAAGGAACTTTCAGACGATGTAACTAAAATTATTGTAACTCATGATTATGAGCTGATTTTAGAAACTTGTGATTATGTTATACATCTGGAAGATGGAGAAATTAAGGATTCTTATTTTTTAAACAATAAGGGAAATGAAAAATTAAAGGATTATTTTTGTGATAATCAAATATAAAAGGCTATAAAAGTATAATTTAATATTATTTATAATATATTAAAACATATTATAAATAAAGTAGGACCAGTGACATGGTGAAACAATATAGAAGTATTAATAAATAGAATAGGATGGTGGTTCTGTTGAATAATAATTGGATAAAAACAATTTTTGAATTTGCATCGAATTGCAAAGATAAGTTAATTTTGTCAGTAATTATGGCAATTATTGGTGTGTTTTCTAGTATCATACCTTATTGGGCAGTATATAGGCTAATTGTAGCATTTATGGAGCAGAAGGCAAATATAGAATGTGTCGTATATTATGGAGCTATTGCAATCATATCCTATGCAGTAAGGTATATTTGCCATGGAATATCAACATCATTATCACATATATCTGCTTATACAATTTTAAGAAGTATTCGAGAAAGATTAGGTGAAAAATTACTTAATATTTCTATGGGAAATGCGTCAAAAAAGACAATAGGAGAGTATAAGTCGATTATTGTAGATAGGGTTGAAACAATTGAACTGCCTCTCGCCCATATCATACCAGAATGTATATCTGCTTTATTTTTATCAGTGGCTATTGCAATCTTCATGTTATTCATAAGCTGGGAAATGACACTGGCGATGCTTCTTACGGTTCCTTTGGCTCTAATTGCATATAAAAAACTCATGGGAAACTTTAATGAACTTTATGAGGCTCAGATGAAGTCAAATAAATACATGAATTCTACGATTGTAGAATACATTAGTGGTATTGAAGTAATAAAAACCTTTAATCAGGATAGCCAATCCTACCAGAAATATAAGGACGCTGTAAATGGATACAAGGAACATACTTTAAATTGGTTTAAATCAACATGGAATATTATGAATTTTGCAAGCTCTGTGTTACCATCAACATTTCTAGGGACCTTACCAGTAGGAATGATTTTATATTTAAAAGGATCTTTAACTCCAGCTGACTTTTGCATATGCTTAATGCTTTCCCTAGGGATAGTTAGTCCTCTTACACAGTTTACAAACTATGTAAATCTGTTAAAAAGTATAGAATATGCAATAAAGGATATAAATGAAATTTTACAAATACCCAACCTTATTTCCACTGATAGAGAAGTTGATGTAGATACAATGAACATAAAATTTAAAGATGTATCTTTTTCTTATGATGATGAAAATACAGTCTTAGATAACATAAACTTAGATATAGCTGAAAATTCTTTTACAGCCATTGTTGGACCATCTGGATCAGGAAAATCCACTATTGTTAAACTTATTTTAAGATATTGGGATATAGATAAAGGCGAAATAACAATAGGTGGGAAAAATATCAAAAATATACCTTTGAAACAGCTTAATGATTTGCTTGGCTATGTATCTCAAGATAACTTCTTATTTAACGAAAGCATCATGGAAAACATACGAATGGGAAATTCTAATGCAAGTGATGAAGAAGTAATAGAGGTGTCAAAAATCTGCGCTTGTCATGATTTTATTATGGAACTTGAAGATGGATACAATTCAAATGTAGGAAGCCTTGGAAGTAAACTATCGGGAGGACAAAGGCAAAGACTTTCTATAGCTCGAATGATGTTAAAGGATTCACCTATAATCCTACTTGATGAAGCTACAGCATTTATAGATCCAGACAATGAAGAAAAAATACAAGAAGCAATTAAACTTTTAACAAAAAACAAAACATTGATAGTAGTAGCTCATCGATTGTCTACTGTAAAAGATGCAAATAAAATAGTTTTGTTAAACAACAAGAAAATATTAGACGTAGGAAGTCATGACGAACTTCTTAAACGATCTATCCTATATAAAGATATGTGGTTATCCCATATAGGAGCAAAAACAAAGTCTACTGTTTTTAATACAGGAGGAGAGAGCTATGTTTAAAACTACAGGTAGAATTTTAAAATGGGCCAAAAAATATAAAAAAAGAATGAGAAAAGGTTTTGTCTATTCATTTTTAAACTCTGTTTTTATTTCTATGCCTATTATGTTATCGGTATACGTATTCAACCTCATTCTTAAGAACTATTTTGATAAAGGTAATTATGGGAAGAAAGAAATACTTATAGTTACAATATTAATGATTATATTTGTTCTGGGTAGATATGCCACCTCCTACCTTAAGGCTGTAAATCAAGAAAGTATAGGCTATGAAGTAACCGCTGACCAAAGAATTCAAATCGGTGATATACTAAAAAGAGTAGCACTTGGATTTTTTCAAGAAAACAACCCAGGAGAACTTACTAGTGCTGTGACTACGGAATTATCTTTTTTTGAAAATTATGCCATGAAAATGATAGATATTGTGATTAATGGCTATATAATGGCAGCTGTCATGATACTTAGTATCTCCTTTTTGTCTTGGAAATTAGCGATAATAGCTGTTTCGGGGGTATTGACTTCATATATATTCCTAGCACTGCTTGGCAGGTTTTCTGAAAAAAACTCTATTCCTTACCATAAGGCTCAAAATAATTTGGTGGAAGCCACAATGGAGCTTGTAATGGGACTTCCAACAATTAGGGCTTTTAATAAAGATGATGCTAGTCTTAAGAATTTTAATGAGGCTATTTTAAGTAGCAAACAGACTAATATTAAAATTGAAAGTCAGTACACACCCTTCAACTGCTTACATCTATTTTCGTTGAAACTAGCATCAATTTTAATTGTTATATTTGCTGGAATTATGACTATAAAGGCTCAAATAGAAATGCCTATTATGATTGCTGTGTTTATATTTTCCTTTATTATGTTTGCTTCTGTAGAAAATGTAAACTCGGCAACCCATGTGTTAGAGATTTTGGATAAAACATTGGATAATTTGGACAAAATGGAGAGTGTAGACTTTTTAGATGAAAAAGGAAAAGATTTGCCCTTAAAAAATCATAATATTATCTTTGATAGAGTAAGTTTTTCATACGATAAGACACCTATTATAAAAGATGTTTCCTTTGAAATTCCAGAAAAAACAATAACAGCTATAGTCGGCCCATCAGGTTCAGGTAAAACGACAATATGTAATCTTATTTCACGTTTTTATGATGTAAAGGAAGGTAGTATAAAAATTGGAGATGTAGATATAAGGGACTTAACCTTATCCAGTCTACTTTCTAATATAAGCACAGTATTTCAAAAAGTATATCTATTTAATGATACAATCGAAAATAATATAAAATTTGGAAAGCCTAGTGCTAGCAAAGAAGAAGTAATTAATGCAGCAAAAAAAGCTCAGTGCCATGACTTTATTATGAAATTACCAAATGGATATAAGACAATTGTTGGTGAAGGTGGTGAAGCCTTATCAGGAGGAGAAAAACAGAGAATATCTATAGCTAGGGCTATGCTAAAAGATGCTCCTATAATCATATTAGATGAAGCGACATCTAGCATAGATCCAGAAAATGAATATTTAATACAAAGAGCCATATCTAATTTAAGTAAAGGAAAAACTGTAATTATTATTGCCCATAGAATTGTAACAATAGAGGAAGCAGACCAAATACTTGTATTGGACGATGGGGAAATTGTTCAAAGAGGAAAACACAGAGATTTAATAGAAGAAGAGGGACTATATAGAAGTTTTATGAGAATCAGGGGTAAAGTAGAAAATTGGAAAATATAATAAGGAGATAAAATAAATGCTAAAATTGAGTCACATATCATGTAGGGTTGATAATTTACAAGAGGCTTGAAAAA
>NZ_JBBMFO010000045.1:0-7564 GCF_040096015.1 Peptoniphilus hominis (ex Hitch et al. 2025)
TACTATGCAAGAGTTATGGAATCAAAAGCCGAGAAAAAAGAATTAAAAGCAGCATAAGACTTTGAAAACACTAAAAAACAAGCCGAAAAATAATCGGCTTAATTGTAATGCTCAAAACTAATAAATAAATAAAGAAAAGAAAAATAACCCGAAAATAAATTCGGGTTATGCTTGACTTTTGTTAGCAGGTTTTTATTGGGATTTTATGAGTTAAAGTATTTTTTAAAAAATATACACTGCTATAGAAATTAATACTATCTGAAGAATTGTCATTATTAAAAACAAAGGACTTACAAACTTGTACCAAGTATCTATTGGTATACCCATTAGTCCGCATTGCAATATACAAGCTGTTGGCCAAAATATATCAGAAAAACCATCACCAAATATATAAGCAATTATTGCTATTTCTCTGTTTAGTCCAATAAGATCAGAAACTGGTAACATTATTGGGAGGGTTAAAGTTGCTTGACTCGAAGACCCAGTTACAAAAAAATTAATAACATTTTGGATGAATAGCATAATATTTGCAGAAATAATTTTGTGTGAATTATTCAGCAATGTTGACAAATAATATACTACTGTATCCGATATTAAAGCCTCATTCATAATAATTATTATTCCTCTTGTAAAACCTACAACTAAGACAGAAGATATTACGTCTTTAGTTGATAATATAACTTCTTTGCAGATTTTATTTGCGCTCCAGCCACTAATAGCTCCTGCAATAACACCCATCATCAAAAACCACGCTGCAATTTCATCAATATACCAGTCCCAAAAAGCAGTCCCGCATAATAATACAACAATTGTTATAATAAAAGATATGAGCGATAAAAAATGTCTTTTTGTAGGTTCAAGACTTTCTTCGATTTTACTTTCATTAAAATCTTCTTTAAAAAGTGATAACTCTGGATTAGAGTAAATTTTGTTTGCATATTTAATAATGTATAAGGCTGCTGTAGCCTGAAAAATAATAAACACAACAATTCTATACCATATTCCCACATTTACTGGAAGACCTGCTAATTCTTTAGCAATGCCTATAGAAAACGGATTAGTTGTTGCAGCTGAGAATCCAGTTGCTACCCCTAAAAATACAATTGAGCCTCCAACAATTCTGTCATATCCTAGTAAGATAAATAGCTGAATAAAAACCGGTATTAATCCATATACTTCTTCAAATATTCCCAATGTGGATCCAAGTATTCCAAAAACAAAGACACAAATTACAATTAATAGGTTGTTATTTCCATCAAGTCTTTTAATTAAAGCATTAATATAAGTGTTCAAGGTCCCATTTACTACTAAGATATTTACAAAGCTATATGCAAATATTATTAGAAAAAGTATATTAGCCGAACTTACATATCCTTTTTGAATAGCCAAAAAAATATCAAATAGATTGGGAGACTTCCCTTCTACGAACTCAAAGGAGTTTGGTACTACTACCGTTTTCCCAAGAACTTCGTCCTCAACTCTTGTATATTGACCAGATGGAATAATGTAAGTTAGTATACTTACTATTATTAATATGCTCATCAGAATAACATAAGTGTGGGGCATTTTAACATTTTCGAATTTTCTTTTTATTTTTTCCATACCATCACACCTCCTAGCTTTAAGATGTTATACTAATTTGTTACCTCTTACGAATACATTTTTTACTCTAGTAGTATTTGAAAATGGGTGATCTGTCCAAAAAACTAAATCTGCATCTAATCCCTTTTTTATATCGCCTTTTTTATCTTGAATTCCTAAAATTTCTGCTGGATATTTAGTAATTGCTTTTAATGCTTCAAGTTCATCTAAACCATTTTTCACACACATTCTAGCATAATCCACAAGATAGTAAATTGGAGTTACATCGTGATCTGCAGTTATGCAGAATTTTATTTTATTGTCTGATAAATATTTTGCTGTTTCAAAAGTTTTATTCCAACATTCTTGTTTGCCTCTTGGATTCATTGAAGGTCCTAATATTATTGGATACTTATTTTCTGCTAGATAATCTATAATAGAAATTGCATCAGTTCCATGTACGATGACCATATTAATTTCATATTCTTTAGCGATTCTAATTGCTGTACAAATATCATCAGACCTATGGGCATGAACATGAATTGGTATTTCTTTGTTCAAGACTTTTAACATGTTTTCCATACCAAAGTCTTTTCTAAAGTATCCATTGCTATTTTCTTTTTTATACTTATATTCTAAGGCTTCTTCAAAGCATTTTCTCAAATTATATGCAGTACCCATTCTAGAGGAAAAACCGTGGTTTGCAGTTTTTGGATTTTCTCCTAAACTACATTTTATTGCAGTTTTTCTTTGAACTATCATCTTATCAGCTACTTTTTCGCCAAATTCTATGGTTGAACACATTCCGCCTACTACACCATCACTTCCTGGACAAATACAAGCGGTAGTTACTCCCGCTTTTAAAGCTGATTCCACCGCCTTATCGAATGGATAAATAGCATCTAGAACTTCTAGTTCTGGAGTTAGTGCTGAAGAATAATCACAACAATCATCTCCCAATTGTCCCATTCCTTCCTCACTAATGCAAATATGGCTATGGGCATCAATTAAACCTGGTGTAATGTACATATTTGTAGCATCAATAACAATATCTTTATCGTCATTTATTATATTATCTGATATTTCGTGAATTTTTCCATCTATAACTTTTATGTCTCTTTTTACAAATTCTTTTGACTCATAATCTAATAAAAAACCATTTTTTATAAGCATAACTTAACTCATCTCCAATTAATATCTTATCGTTACTGCTACTGTCATAAACACAAATTCTAATATAAGAATAATGATGAACAGTGGAGTAACAAACTTATACCATTTATCTAAAGACACTCCCATTAGTCCGCAACATAAAGCACAAGCTGTAGGCCAAAAAATATCTGCATATCCATTACCAAATTGATAAGCTAGAGCAGCTATTTGTTTGCTCAGCCCTACTAGTTCGGCAGTAGGAGCCATTATCGGCATGGTTATTGTAGCTTGACTCGTAGAACCGTTTATAAATATTTTTACAAGGTTTTGAATGATAAGCATTCCATAAGCAGCAAAGTACTTGCTACCTGTACTAAATACTTTTACTAGCCCATAAACAATAGTATCCGTTATCATTCCTTGTTTCATTAAAACAGTAATACCTCTTGTAAACCCTACAATCAGCATAGAGGACACCATAGATTTTGTTGATTCAATAAAAGTAGTACATATTTCAGTCGCAGAATAGCCACTAATTATCCCTGAAACTACCATTGAAAGCAAGAATAGAGCTGCTATCTCATCTACATACCATTCTAATTTCAATACAGCATAAAGTAAAAATCCAATGGTACCAAAGAATAATAATAAACAAAGTTTATGTCTTGTTGTTAGTATTATATTATCTAAGTCTTCTAAGGATCTATTAGGAATACCTTCGATATTTGTTCCGTACATTATAGACTTAGTTGGGTCCTTCTTTATCTTTCTTGCGTAAATCATAACATAGGTTATGGCAACAACTTCCATTACAAAAAAGATAATCCATCTAAATTGCATACCTGAATACAAAGGTATACCTGCAACATCTTGAGAAACCGCGACATTATAAGGATTAGTTGTTCCAGCTGCATAACCTATGGAGACTCCTAGAAATATTGTAGCTCCACCAACAATGGCATCATAACCTAAGGCAATAAATATACCTACCATAATAGGAAATAAGCCATAAACTTCCTCGTAAATTCCCATAGTTGAAGCTAAAAAACCTAATATTATCATTACTATAGGTATAAGTAGTTGAACACTGTTCCCTATTTTTTTTACTAAAGTCCCAAGTGCAGCGTCCATAGTTCCATTTTTTGTCAAGAAATATACAAATCCATAGGCAAAAATAATTAAAAACATAATATTTGCCGCTTCTACATAGCCTTGTTGTAAGGCTAAAAATAAACCAAAAATACTTGGTGCTTTTGTCTCAACAGTATGATATGAACCTGGTACTACAACCATCTTACCAGATACTGAATCTTCTATCCTGTCATATTCACCCGAAGGTATTACATGAGTGAGGACGAGAACGATTACCATAATAGTAATAAGTATTACATAGGTATGTGGCATTTTAAAATTGAATTTTTTCGAACCTTTCTTTTCTTTCATTTTTTTCACCTCTTGTCCATATTATAAATCTTCAAGTAACTTGAACGTCAATGAATAAAGCTATATAATTTATATTACCAAAGGTGATATTTTATGAAGAATTATAATTTTAATATAGACTATGTCTCAAAATTACTTGGCATTCCGAAATCTACATTAAGGTTTTGGGAAGAAAAAAATTTAATACAAATTAAAAGAGATGATAACGGATATAGAGTTTATTCCACAAGAGACATAATAAACATTGCAGATATTATGTCGTACAAAGATTTAGGTATAAAGATTAGTGATATTCAAGATTTAAGCAGCAATTCACTTATTAGTCAAGAGAAATTTATTAACGAGTCTTTAATTGAAACTCAAAAACAAATTAATAACTATTATAAAATTCTAGACAACCTTAATAATAAAAAGAAACAATTACAAAAATTATCTATACTACAAAAAAATGAGTATACTACTGAAAATATTCAGTTTGATACAGTTGTTGAATTTAATATTCACGATGATGATTTAATTAAGCTCTACTCCCAAAATACCTCTCTATATATACGGTATTATAACTCTACTGATATGGACATTGAAAAAAGAGGTATTATAGTCAATTCATCTAATGAAAAAAATAATGTTTTGTGGACTAATAATAAAGAAAAATTTATAGTCTTTATGGTAAAGGAAATTGTTAATGCTGGTTATAAAAGTAATTTACCTGATAAATTAAAAAAAATAAATTCAAGTCTTAATACAGGGATAATTCTTTTAGAATATCTCACAACAGCTCTTGATAATGATGATATCGTAGATTATTATAAGGCATATCTTGAAATTAAATAGCCCGATTTTCGCTATTATTTAAGGGAGATACATTTTTTATATCTCCCTTGTTCTTTTAAAATATTTTCATATGTTATTTAATAAATCATCGCACACTGATACCATAGACAAGATTCCAGTAGATATAGCATCCTCACTAATTACTAGACCTGAGGAATGAAGACTTGCATTTTTTGATTTATAAATCCAGTCCCTAATCTATACATAGCAGCTGGTATAATTTCTCCATAATATGCAAAATCTTCAGATCCCATTGATGGAAAAGGATTATATATATAGTTTTCCTCTCCAAAATTTTTTATTATAGAAATTTCTATTATTTTAGAAATTGTTTCATTATTATTGGATACAGGTGTTCCTTTATTTATTATAACCTCAGCTGTTCCACCAAAAGTTTTACAAACATTTTCAGTAATCTCTTTTAATCGCTTGTGGAGAAACTCTCTAGTTTCCTCAGACAAAGCTCTGATAGCTCCCTTTACCAGTACTTCATCTGGAATTATATTATACGCCTTTCCTCCATGTACAGAAGAAATGGTTATTATACCTTGATCTAAGGGACTTAGCTCTCTTGATATAATATTTTGAATTCCACAAATAATATTTCCTAAAATTATAATTGGATCAACAGCATTTTCAGGGTTTGCGGCATGTCCTGACTTTCCTTTAATTTTTATGTCAAAAGTATCGGAACAAGTACCCATTTTCCCATGTCTGTGATATATTTTTCCAGCTACGATATTAGGCCAACAATGAAGACCAAATATCGCTTGTGGAATAGGATCTTTGCTTAAAGCTCCATTTTCAATCATATATTTAGCGCATTCGTCTGCTTCCTCAGCAGGTTGAAAAATTAATTTTACAGTCTCATTTAAATTATCTTTATATTTATTTAAGATATATGCACAACCTAATAAGCTAGTTGTATGAACATCATGTTCACAAGCATGCATGACTCCTGCATTAGAAGATTTATATTCTAAACTGTTATTCTCATCTATTGGTAGTGCATCTATATCAGCTCTTATAGCTATACATTTAGAGCTTTTTCCTCTAATAATAGCAACTACTCCTGTTGAATTAATCTTTTCAACTTCTTCTATACCAAATTCTCTTAAAGTTTCTATTATAAAATCTGTTGTTTCATATTCTTTCATGGATAATTCGGGATTTCTGTGGATTTTTCTTCTAATGTTTATAAAAGTATCAATGTTTTTATTAACTTCATTTTTCACTTCATTAAAATTCATAAATTGCTCCTTTTAAATTATGGTTCCTGCGCCAGGCCCAAGAGGAATTCCTAAAACAAACCAAATTATCAAACTTACCGTTTGAACAATTAGTAATGTAAATGTGAATGGTAGTTCTAAAGATATCATTGTGCCTAAACCAATTTCCTTTTCATAATTATCAGGCTTATAATCTTCCAATAAACCTAAGATTACAGGAACAGCACCTGCAATTGGAGAAATAATATTAGTTGCTCCATCTCCAATTCTATAAGCAACTTGAGTTAATGCTGGTGAAAATCCCATCATTGCAAACATAGGAACGAATATTGGTGCAAGTATTAACCATTTTGCAGAAGCACTTCCTATAAATAAATTTAAAAATGTACACAGTAGAATTAATAATATTATTAACAATACGGACGGAATTTGTAATGATTGTAACCAATTAGATCCATGTACAGCTAGAATTGTTGCTAATTTACTTGCATTAAACAATGTAACAAACATTGAAGCAGTAAACATTGTTGGAAAAATTGAAGTCATACCCTTAAGCTCTTCTTGAATATGTTTGGGATATCACTTAATTTAGTAATTGTTTTAGCTCCAATTCCGTATAATGTACCTACTATAAAGAAGAACATAAATATTATTGGTATTACAGATGATATTAACGGAGACTTAGGTAAGAATCCGCCATTTTCATCTCTAAAAAAAGCATTTTTAGGTAATGTTAATATTAACATTATAGCGATGAATAGAATGAATCCATAACCAGAATATTTTAGTCCTTTTCTTTCTAAATTTGAAAGTTCTACGAGTGAAGCATCTTTATTAAAAGTCCTATTTCCATCATTATCTAAATATTTTATCAAAAACTTTTCTGCAACTAATGTGATGAAGATAGTTAATAAAATTGTCATTGCAGCCATAAAATAATAATTCATTACTGGAGTTGTTGAACCTTCTATATTCATTCCTGTTGCTACACTCTCGGTTATTCCTGCTAGCAATACATCAGAATTACTAATAAATAAACTAGCACTCAACCCTCCAGAAGCAGCTGCATAACCTACTATGATTCCTGCCCATGGGTTTCTTCCTAAGCTAGCAAATATAGCAGCTCCTATTGCGGGCGTAAATAATATCCCTGCATCAGATGCAATACTAGAATTTATACCTACAAAAACTATTTGGACTTTGAATCAATTAGAAGATTTGGAATAAATACTTTTAACTTTGATGAAAACTTCTTAAAGGGACTTGAAAATCCAACAGTTGATTCATTAAAAGCATACATCAAAGAACTTGCTGATAAAAAATAT
>NZ_JBBMFO010000046.1:0-7045 GCF_040096015.1 Peptoniphilus hominis (ex Hitch et al. 2025)
TCATACTACTTCTTCATTATACAAAAATAGTGCAAGATAGGAATTACTTCCTTTCTTACACTATTTATGGTACTAAATAGAAAGGAGAAATGAAATGGATAAAAAACAAAAATCAAAACAATTGATGGCATTATTCTTATCAATACTTATGATAGTAGGAATATTGCCACTCAACATCTTTGCTGAAGAACCACAACTTCCTGGCACATCTACTCGTGCAGTAGATCCGGAAGGGAAACCTTCAGTTAACTGGGAAGAAGACGCCACAGCTACAGATGATGGCTCTGGTTATTGGTCACTTCCTGAAAATGTAAAAATAATCAAAGGACAAAGAGGAGCCGACCCACTTAATACCCTTGGCTTTACTTATCTTGGTAGATACTATGACCAAAATGGAAGGATAGTTCTAAAATTTGAAGTTAGCCATAGAAACCAAGCTGACAGTAGTGTTTGGGATAGATTTGTTATGAGGTTCCCATCTGAGTTATATCAAAAGATTGATAGAGAGGCTTCATACGTACTTTGGAAACAGACAGAAGTTTTTTCTATTAACAATTTTGACACACTAGATGTATCTACTGTTAGGGGACAAAGCGCCAACTGCCTACAATTCCCTTATAGAAATGTAGGTACTCAATATGGTCACAGAGAAGTTAATATAGTTTTAAAAGCTGATACTGATTGGGACAAGACTTTTGCACAAAAGACACAAGTAGTTCAATTAAGACTGTATAATAGCAATAACAACAATTTAAAGATATTCTCTACAGCTGGAGGATATAAGGGTGCTGACTATGCTGCACTAGGATATAATACCTATACTAAAATTGCAGTTGTAGGTGATTTATCAAAAAGACCTAAGGATTTAATGGAATCAACTACTAAATCTTTTACATTTGTTGGTGGACAAAATGACCAGTTCCATTCAGCAGACTCAGCCCTACAACTTGATAGAGATGATAAAAAAGTTAGACTAATCTATACTTTTGCTTCAGATGTCGTTAGCGGAAAGATGGATGGAGACAAGTATGGCATTAGACAAACTCTTGATAGAGACTTCATTAAATATCTTGACTTAGGAAATAAAGGTAAAACAGCTGAAGAAAAAAATCAAATCGGTTCTATCTATTTCCTATCTGAAAATGAAACGCCAATTGGAACAAAACTTCCTATCTACGCAAGTTATATAGAAGGTTTGGAATTAAATCCAGATGGCTCAGCAAAGCTTGATGGAGAAGGAAACCCAACATTTAACCGTGAAGATGGTGCTGTATTCTTACAATTTGCAGAAACAGGCTATGAGTATAAAGATAATGTTGATTCAGCAGATCCAAACTATGTTGAATCTCCAAAAACAGATTTTCAAGATATTTTAAGAGATGGACCTCAAGGTTCTGGATCTATTATGGTCTTTGAATATAATATAGACCCAGAAAAGATAAATGAAGATTTAGTTAAGGATAAGGAACTATCAAAGAACTTTATGTTTGACACAAGATATATCCTATCAAACAATAAAGGTGTTAGAAAATATACTACAACTACAACTGAAGATATAGTTATACAACCTAACAAGAGTAATTTCTTTACCATTAACTTCAAGCCATACGTAAACATATCAGATGGTATGGTAGCTCAAGCAGATAAAGACTTTGTGCTAAATATAGGTGGCAGTGAAGGAATTTGGAAGTCTTGGAAAAGAGAAGGACATGCTTTCTTCCCTGATACTGATGATTACGCTATAAATATGTATGGTTGGCAGTTTTATATGAAAGATCATAATATAAAAACTGGTATGACTATAAAGGCAGGAACTCCTATAACAGTTTATTTGCCAAACCTTGACTATGGAAATAAGTCAAGAGTTCCTGATTTTGTTGACTTTGATATAGTTACAGGAGAACAAAAGGGAATATCAGGAGATAAGCTAAAAAATAAACAATCATTAACAGGTAATAAATTTTTAAGACTTAAAAAAGTTACTAAAGCTGATGGCTCTGATATTTTCTACCCACCAATGTATTTTAAAAACTCAATTTCAACTGTTGGTGCAACAGCTGTAATCGAAAAATATGTTCCTATAGTAGATGAAATTTTCACAGATTCTAAAGAATTTACTGGAATTATGAGAAGTGAAGGTGGAGTTAGATCAGAACTTTACATTCCAGAAGAAGCTAAGTCTACACATTATTTAGGAAAATCATTTATTAACACAGAAGAAAATAAAGATGGCGATATAACTGCTTATTTAAGATCTGACGGAAAAGAAGAAGCTCAAAAATTTGCAGTAAACAATGATGGTACATCAGCTATTTTTGAAAAGAGAACTTTTGATAAAAAGGAATACGAAGGACTTGCTTTTAATATTAAGAAACAATATTTTGGAGCAGAAAGCATTAAGTATGCAACTCAAAACAAAGCTGTTGAAGAACTTGGATTATTAAGAGACCAACCTATTGTATTTACAACTTATTCTGAAACTTCTTTAAAATCAGAACCAGTAATAGAACAAGTTCAAACAAAAGTAAAATTTGACCTTAATGGACAAACATCAAAGGAAAATCTTACTGTTATTGAAAAGATTGCTCCTCTAAGCAACCAATACAGATATGATTACTTGACAGGAGAAGTAAACAAAAATTATAAACCATCAGGTTTTGAAGGCGACTATGTTAGATATGTTGATGAAAACAAGAAAACTAAGGAAGTTGACGGCAGGACTTATCAAAACATCATTAGCCATGACGGTTTAGAATATGATTTGACAAACAAAGATCAAAAGGCAGCTTTCTTAAAGAGACAAATGCCAACTAAAAATGAAATAAATGTACCACAAGGTAAGAGAATTCTTGGTTGGACAACTACTAAGTTAACAGACATAGCTGGTGGAAAGACAGCTGTAGAACAATTTAACGAACTTAGAGATGCTAACAAGATTATAAAGGAAGCTAAAGATTGGGAAAAAGTTGATGCAAATGAAAATTACATCTTCGATTCAAAA
Organism: Peptoniphilus hominis (ex Hitch et al. 2025); assembly: GCF_040096015.1. Classification (NCBI taxonomy): domain Bacteria; kingdom Bacillati; phylum Bacillota; class Tissierellia; order Tissierellales; family Peptoniphilaceae; genus Peptoniphilus; species Peptoniphilus hominis (ex Hitch et al. 2025). Next base: position 3,002 of record NZ_JBBMFO010000046.1, read on the forward strand.
TCTCCAATCGATAAAGAAAGAACAGTTTACGCAGTTTATGGCGAAGGTATTAATATCGTCCTTCACTCAAATAACACTGCTGATCCTAAAGATGAAACAACTATAACAATTCCAGTAACTATATCTGATATTGATAGTACAAACAAAATTATTGATCAAGTTTCAAGTGCAACAATTTCAAAAATGAAGGGTAATCTTGTTATTAAAGAACTTCCTAAGGTTCCAGTAACTGGAGAACAATCTGAAATTGATAAGATTACAGATGCAAATGCAAAACTATTTAACAAACCAAACAATTCATTCCTTGGTTGGACACTTTATAGATACTCTAACGATCCACAAGAATCAAAATTAATTGCTGGTAAAAATAATGAAAGAATTGGCGAATTGTTAAGTGGTGTAGTTTCAGGTGGAACAAAGAGAATTCCAAAGAGTACTGAATGGATCAAAGATTTAAGAGGAGATCAATACAAATATACAAGATATATTCCAAATACTTTCTCTATAGCATTAAGAGCACAAGATGTTCCAAGTAAGGATAATAATGACGGAGTAGGAATATATAATATTTTCTTAGATGCAATTGATGAAGGTAAAGACCTTCACTTATATGCAAACTACAGACCATTCTTTGAAGTAAAAGTTCATCCTTCTTATATGAATATTGATAAGAATCAAGGAGAATTTGGTAAGTATGTAAATACTGTTGAAGATGCTAATAAAAAGCCAGTTAATGTAGGTTTACTACACAGAACTGCTGTAACTGATTATGGTACACCAACAGTTCACCAAAATGCTAGTTACTATCCACTTCCAGGTGGAACTAATGCTTTGAAAGCTTGGGATGGCAAATCAACAACTCCTTTAACTTGGAAAGTTCCAGGATTTGACGAATTAGGACAAAGAAAATCTTATGTATCAGTAATTGTTACAGATGATTTAAAAGACGCTTATGCAAACTTTACAGCACCTAACTGGGGTTCATTGGGAGCAAAAACTTATATAAGACTTCAAGATTCAACTGCTACACAAGATCCTAATGCACCTAAAAACTTACACGAAAATGCAGGCAACCCTTATGGAGATCCACTTGCAAAAGACCAATCTTTCACTCTTGGAGTAGATGCCTTTACATCTGCAACTTCAAGAAAATCACTTCTAACAAATGGAGATAACCAAGAAGTAATTGGATATGAAATTTGGAACACATCAACACCAATTGATATTCCAAAGCCAGTATTTGACAATGTATATGATGATGAAACAGAAGCTAAATTACACTGGACAGACGCTGAAAAGAATGCTGACATTAAAAAGATTATTTTAAAAGTCGCAGACGATAACGAAGTAACTCTTGTAAAACAAAATGATGGAACTTACACTGACGGAACTATAACAGCTACTCCTAATGGAGATAAACTTGTTTTAAGTCCGCTTAATCTACAAGGAAAAGCAGACAAAGACATCGTAGCTAAATATGTAGTTGAAAAATCTGGTCAAGAAGTTACAGGCCCTGAAGGAAGAATTACAATTAACAAGAGAGGTTCATCTGCACCTGTTGAAGAAATGAAACAAATTCCAAACGATGCTGATGGAAAATCAAAGATTGAGTTTAAAGTTCCAGACCCAGTTTTAAATAAACCTACTAAAGGCACAGTTTACACTGCACAAAAATGGGATGAAACTCAAAATAAATGGGTTGATTTAGGAAAAGTAACTCTTGATTCTGACAACGATAAGGGAACAAAGAAAGAGATAACTTTAGATGGCGATGTAAAAGACGGCGACATCATAAGAATAAAATCTGAACAACCAAATCTTAAACCTAACGATTCAACAGGAACAGGCGATGCAAATTACACACCACAAGACGGCGATGAAAATCGTAAGTATGTAAAAATTGATAAGGCTGGCCCTGAAGCAAATGTAACAGCAAAGGACGAAGAATTTAGAAGATTTATCGACCTTGAAGGAACTATAAAGGAAATTCCTGATGGAAGAAAAGTTAAGATAACAATTGATTATAAAGACGGAAATCCTGTAGAAATGGAAAAAGAAATCACAGTTGAAAATAGACAAAATATAATCAAAGAACTTAACACAGTTTTAAGAAAGGGAATTGAAGAAGGAAAGATTCCTGAAATTAAGATTGTAGCAGTTGATAAATTTGGCAATAGCCAAGAATCAGAGGTAGATTACACAGAATCTTATCAACTAAAAGTTTTAATTACTGGCGAAAGAGCTGGCAAGAAATTTGTAAAAGTTTCAGCAGATAAAGCCAACGCCACTGTAACTATTAAGGTTATGAATAATGGACAAGAAGTTTCAAGTGCAAGTGCAACAGTGACAGCACCTAATACATTTGTAAAAGTAAGATTTAACAATGGATATGCACTACAATCAGGTGACAAACTTGTTATATCAGGTACAGCAACTGAAAATGGAAAGACTTACACTTCAAATCCATATGAGAGAGCTGTTAAGTAAAAGTTTAGTAGTTAAAGCTAAAAATCAAAAAGAAACAAAGTTAAATGTAAGAAGTTTTATTAGGGGAGCTTAGCTCCCCAAAGGAGGCAAAATGAAAATTAACAAAAGATTGCTTTCATTTTTCCTTGCAGTATTAATGGTAGTTTCCACTTTTGGAGACTCTGTATATGCAATTTCAGAAAATGTTAAAGCCAATAGCGCAAACAAAAAAACTGAAATAGAAGGAAAAGTAGAAGGCAATAAGGAAGTATTTACTTTTGACCTAAGTAAATTAAAGAAAAAAGAAACAGCAGAACCTATGAGTTTAAAGGCAATGCCTGCAAGAGCACCTCGTAGAGCACCGGTTCAAAACGACACTACAGTAAATATAAAAGCTGAAGGTTTAAATGGAGGAGCTTTTGATTGGGATGCACTTCCTAATAAAGAATTTAAACTTATAGCTAAGTGGAAAACTAAAGATGGTCAAGATCATGAAAAAACTTTTGCAACAATCACAGCAGCAGGCACAACTACCCACAATGTAGGGTGGCCAGTTGATGGAACTATGACAGGCAATGCCTCAATAGAAACTAGTTATCACCAAAATATAGAAGTTCGTGTAATTGATGTTTACTCTTCATCAACAGGAGGAGCAGGTAAGTTAGTTTTTGATATTACACTAAAGGAACTTGCCGAACCAAGAGCTGAGGTAAAATACGTTGACCCTTATGGAAGACCAATAACAGACCCAGCAGATTTACCAACAGGCACAATGCCAAAGGTAACTGCACCTGAATTAACAGATGTTGAAATTGATTTGCCAAACACTTCAAAACAAATCAACATGAGATCATCAGATGATATTGATGAAGATGAACTACACGAAGCAGGAAATGGTTTAACATTTAAAGTTGATGGTAAAACAACTGGCGAAACAGTAACAATAGACAACAAAGAATATAAACTTGATATATCAGCGCCAAACGCAAAAGAAATCGGCACAATCAAAATGGTATATCAAAAAGATGTTCTAGTACCACCAGCTGATGGCGATGGAAATCCTGTAGCTCCTGCAGATGGCTATGTTCGTTTAACCTTTGATGCAAACGAAAAAGTTGAAGCAGGCAAAACAGGAATAACAGGAACACACAAGAATGGTTTATATGCAGGAAAGCAAAAATCATATATCGATGTAAAACAAGGCGTTAATTATGATAATGCAAACCTACAAGCTGCAATCAAAGAATTATCAACAACAGGAACAAAAGATGTAAATGGTGAAACAAAAGAATATGCCCAAGATGCAAAAAACCCATGGACACCAGCCGTTCCAACTGATACAACAACAGTAGCAGCAGCAACTTACAACGCACAATACACAAAAACAACAGCCGAACAAGTAGAAGAACTAGGTGGCTTAAAAGCAAAAGACATCGCAGTATGGGTAGGAGATCAAATCACTTGGGCAAATGGAGTAGAAGCAAAAGACGCAGCAAAAGCAGCAGACATAGCAAAACTACTACAAGGAGCAACAGTAGAAGATCTATCAAACAGAAACTCAGACACAAAGGGCGAATA
>NZ_JBBMFO010000047.1:0-5961 GCF_040096015.1 Peptoniphilus hominis (ex Hitch et al. 2025)
AGCGTCTAAGTATTGATTTTTAAATGAAAAGAGAGACTCGAGTTAACGAGTCTCCCCAATATTTGACATAGAGCCTATTTTTTTCGAAATTTTGGAATTTATAAAAATATTTTATAGGAAATTTTGTAAAATTTTTCAAAAAAATATTAAATTAAATGTAACACTTTGACGATTTTGTCCATAGGAAATTATAAAAAATTCATATATACTATAATTAATATGGACATACTATGATTTTATATATGAAAGAAGATGAGTTATGAAGTTAGGTTTTGTAGATGTTGGTGGTGGAACTCGTGGCATTTATGGTGCAGGAGTTTTTGATTACTTAATGGAAGAAAATATTAGTGGAGACTACTTTATTGGAGTTTCAGCTGGGGCTGCTAATGGTGCCTCTTTTTTGGCAAACCAACCTAGGAGAAATTTTGTATTCTACAACAAATATGCCTTTAGGAAGGAATACATGAGCTTTAAAAATTATTTAAAGACTGGCTCTTACATTGACCTAGATTATATTTATTCTGATTTAAGTTCTTCCAAGGGCGAGTATCCTCTTGACTATAAGGCACTGAAAAATAATCCCATGGACTTTGAAATAGTTGCGACAGATGCAAGGACGGGAAAGGCAAAATATTTTAAGAAATCTGATCTCGTAATAGATAATTATGACCCAATAAAGGCTTCTTGTTGCGTTCCAGTTTTGAACCAACCCTATAAGATAAAGGGCGTGCCCTACTTCGATGGCGGCTTAAGCGATCCTATTCCCTTTAAGAGAGCTTTTGAAGCAGGTTGTGACAAGGTGATAATAGTTTTAACAAGACCAAGAGATTATTTTAGAGAAGGGAGAAAGGACAAAAAATTTGTCAGACTCTTGAGGAGAACTTATCCAAAAGCAGCCAAGGCCTTTGCAAAGAGATCTCTAGTCTACAACGAAAGCTTGAGAGAAGCCATGGAGCTTGAAAAGGAAAATAAAGTCATAATAGTTGCGCCAAGCTATATAGGAAATTTAAAAACTCTTACCCAAGACCACGACCAATTAGAAAACTTGTATGAATTGGGAAGAAAGGATGCAAAAAACATCCTCACTTTAGAAAATATTAGAAAAGAATGATTTATTATGAAAATGAAAGCTTTAAAGGAAAAAATAAAATCAGAGAGAGAAAATTTTAGGGATAGCAATAAAAATTTAGACGAAAATGACAAGGCTGTAAAAAATAGATTTAAAAAAATTCAAATAGTTGCACTGATTTCCTTTGTCTCTATTTTAATAGTTTTGATTATTACAAGAAGTGGCAATGTGAGTATAGATTCCCTTACAGAAAAAGCTGCTGGCAATCCAAAAAAATCCATTATAACCTTAATAAGTCTCTTTGCAGTAAAAAGTTTGACTATTATTATTCCACTTCCATCACTTTATGTTGCCAGTGGAATCTTATTCGATCCACTTAAGGCAGTTGCAGTGAGCTATCTTGGACTTGCAGTGACTCTAACTATACCCTTCATCCTTGGAAGGTGGTCTGGCACAGAAGAAATTCATTACATCAAAAAGAAGTATCCTAAGATAGAAAAAGTAATTGAGATGCAAGAGAGAAATGAATTTTTGGCAAGCTTTATAATTAGACTTATTGGATGGTTTCCCTGTGATGTCCTAAGCTTTTATTTTGGTGCCTGCAAGACAAATTATCTAAAGTACATAACTTCATCACTATTAGGGGCATCTATTGGTGTAATTACAAATACCTTATTGGGCGATGTAATCCTAAACCCTCTTTCATGGCAGTTTATGGTCATGTTAGTCATAAAAATATTGATCTCCGTATCTGTAGTAGGCATAACTTATCTTGTCAATAAAGATAAAAATCCTAAAAAGTAAAAATATTATTGAAGTTTTGGGATTTATAGAGTATAATAAACCTACATTGGCCGTAAGGCTACTCTTTTCTACGAGAGGAGGTTAAAAAATGTCCGAAATCAGGGTTGGTGAAAACGAATCTTTAGACAATGCTCTTAAAAGATTCAAAAGACAATGTGCCACTAGTGGAGTTCTCAAAGAAGTAAGAAAGAGAGAACACTACGAAAAACCAAGTGTTAGAAGGAAGAAAAAATCCGAAGAGGCACGCAGAAAAAAACACAGATATTAAAGAGGGTGTTCTTATGTCTCTAAAAGAGAGACTCATGGCTGACTTAAAAGATGCTATGAAAAATAAAGATAAACTTCGAAAAGATGTTATCACCATGGTTCGTGCAGCTATTAAACAAAAAGAAGTAGATGAACGAGTAGAGCTTGATGATGCTGATATTGAAAACATCATTTCTAAACAGCTTAAAGAGAAAAAATCGTCAATTGAAGAATTTAAGAAGGGCAATAGACAAGACTTAGTTGACCAAACTAATGCTGAAATTGAAATACTTCTTAAATACTTACCTGAGCAATTATCAGATGAAGAATTAAAAGAAATTATAAAAAAAGTAATTGACGAAAATGAAATAACATCAATGAAGGATATTGGAAAATTAATGAAAAATGTTATGCCTTTAATTAAGGGCAAAGCAGATGGCAAACAAGTTAATATTATAGCCAAAGAATTATTAAATTAAAACTCGGGTTTCCCCCGGGTTTTTATTTTTTGCAAAAATTTTATTAAATTTTACTTCTTCATCATATAGAAGTGAGAGATTACTTTTGCTATAATTAAATCAAAGATATTTTATTAAATTTTATTTATATTTTTGTAAAAAAAACCAGTGGACATTATAAAAAAAACCAGTGGACATTATTAAAAAACTAGGAGGACAAAATGAAAGGGAAATTGTTTTCATTATTCTTAATCGTAACTTTATTTTTTAGTGGCTTTAATCCTGTTTTTGCCAAAGAATCGGGACCTAATGCAAAGGATGAAAACTCGACAGAGAATAGAGATCTTCCTATAGTAACTGAGACAGAGCCAGAAGGCAGCCTTAAAGATAAGTATGTGAAAATACTTTTTGTAGCAAAGACAAATTTATCAGGCAATGTTCAAAATTATGGAACTATAAAAAATGAAAAGGGCGACGAAATTACCTTAAAAGATGAGGTGGTTAGTGGGAAAAATGTTAAAGCTAAAGCCTATTACGCCTTAAAGACTGCAAAGTGGTCAGAAATGTTGGACTATGAAGAAGATGGTAAAAAAGTATTTGCAGAATTAATTGCTGAGAATAATGAGACAGATGAAAAGAAAAAAGAAGACCATAAATTTCTAGGTTGGGCTTATTTCGGAGATCTGGTTAATCCTTATAGCAAAGCATTATTTGAGGATAAAGAAATAGGTGTAATTAAGGATGTTATTGGAATAAAGTATGACATGAACAGGCCAATGTTATTTAAAGCAAAATTTCAAAGTTTGCCATATATTTTTATGAGAGGTCAACTCACTGATGTGAGAGATTCTGATGGGTATTCTGTTAATCCATATTATGATTATAAATGTGGAATTTTTGATGTAAAGGGAAAAGGAAAAATTTTAGCTACTGACTTTCAAAAAAAATATTTCGCTACAGATTTTTATAATTTTAATGAAATGACCTTTTATGTAAGGAATGATGTACAAAATAGGAGCCTAGGACTTTTAAAGCCTGATTTAAATCTTCCTAAAGGTTATAAATTTTGGTATTGGTATGACACTTCTTCATTTAATATTTTAAATGATAATTATGACTTACTTAATAAAGATCATATATATAAACCAAAACTTATAAAGAATGGAGAAGATGCAGTAAACATACTAGATAAGAGCAAAAATTTACCAAAAGATATTTTTATTGTAACTTTAAAGGCTAGTAAAGGTATTGCAAATGCACCGATAGGAAATTCTAAAAGTAAATATAATAAATCTTATGCGATTTTCGATGGTTCAACATTAGAGGTAATAGGCGATAACTTGCCAACTCCAAAGGCAGAAGACGAAACAAAGGAAGCTGCCTGGTTTATTGGTGATAAAAGAGTTGATAATATAAAAGATATTCAAATAAAAAGTGACATGACCTTTACTGCAAGAGTAGTTGAAGAAAAAGATAAGTATAAGCTAAGCGCAAAAGATATAGAAAAATCCTTTGGGCTTGGCACGACAGAAGATGAAATTTTAGAAAGTGTTTCAACAGATTATCCTAAAGATTCAACAAACCAACCAGTTAAATCTATAAAAGAGGGACAAAATTTGCCGGATGGAAGGACTTCTGGCAGGCATGAAATTAAGGTTAAAGTAAAATATCCCGATGGATCCACAGATGAAGTCACTGTAAAAGTCACTGTAGCAAAATCACAAGCAGAAACTTATGTGGCAGAGACTAAAACTATTGAAGTTAATAAAGATGAAGTCTTGACTCTGGAAAAGTTAAAAAAGGGCATTACAAATCTTTCTCCAGAAGTTAATGTTGCTATAAAAGAAAATGCCGACACAAGTGAAGTTGGAGTAAAGACTGCAAGGCTTATTTTGACTTTCAAGGACACTTCAAGTAAAGAAGTATCGATTAAGGTAAGAGTTAAAGAAGTTATTGGGGGAGGAATAATAAGTCCTATTCCAGAAATTGATGCTAGAAATATTGTAAAAGAAGAGGTTCCTTATAATGGCAATATCGATTTAAGTGACAATATTAAAAATTTGCCTGAGGGCGCAGTGGTAGAAGATATTACAAATCCGAAAATTGATACAAAAAAGCCAGGGGAATACTCTGCAAAAGTAAAAGTTACCTTTAAAGAGGGCTCATCAAGAATAGTTGTCGTCCCTGTAGAAGTTTTAAAATCACAAGCAGAGACTTATGAGGCAGAGACAAAAACTATTGAGGCAAATAAAGATGAAGTCTTGACGGTGAAAAAATTAAAAGATGGAATTACAAATCTTCCTCAAGAAGTTAAGGTTGACATAAAAGAAAATGCCGACACAAGTGAAGTTGGAGAAAAAACTGCAAGCCTTACTTTGACTTTTAAGGACACTTCAAGTAAAGAGGTAGAAGTTAAGGTAAAAGTTAATGAAGTTATCCCAGAAAAGAACGACTCCGAAAAATATCCACCAGTAATTCCTAAAGATTTAAAAGTAAAGGATAAAAACAAGCTTAGCCAAGGAGAAATTTATGAAATTGTAAGAAAATTTAAGCTAGCAAATCCTAAGGCTAAGGATGTAATAGTGGACCAAGGCGGAAATCTTACCCTTATTTATGAGGATGATTCTAAAAATATTTTGAGCCTAGCAAATTATTTGACAGAAGAGCCAAAGGGAAATAGCGAAAATGATAAGGACAAAGACAAAGATAACAAAGACAATAAAGACAAGAAAGAAAATTGGGACAATTATTATTATCCAAACTACTACAATTATTTCCCTCGCCTAAACAATAGAGATTACGAAAGAGAAACTTTAAAAGTATTTGCCAGCCCTTCAATAAAATTTGAGGAAGAAAAGAAAGCTACAGAAAAAATTTCCTATGTATTTCACATCAATGAATTTGAATACGAAATTATAAGGGACGGAATTTCAACAAAAGTTAAGATGGACATAAGTCCTGTAATTTATGAGGGAAGGACTATGCTTCCACTAAGGCGAGTGGCAGAAGTTCTGGGGGCAGAAGTTGTCTGGGACAAGTTTACGAGAACAGCTTCCTTCACTAGAGATGGACTTACTGCCTCAATTCAAATCGACAACAATAAAATTATTCTTTCCAATGGAAAAGTTATTGAAATGGAAGCAAAACCTTTAAACATTAAAGATAGAATTTTTGTGTCCCTTGTCAATGTGGCAAAAGTTTTTGGACTTAATAATGGAAACACAGAGGACGGAAAAGACAATGACATTGAATGGGATAATGAGGCAAGGACAGTTACTATTTCTGTAAAATAAATTAGAAGAGAAGGATGTGGTGACCCCATAAAGTTGGACCTAATACCAGGACTGGTAGTTTACTAGTTCTGGTATTATTTTATTGCTTTCC
>NZ_JBBMFO010000048.1:0-5324 GCF_040096015.1 Peptoniphilus hominis (ex Hitch et al. 2025)
ATTATCAAACTCCATTTGAATTATTTTTACATGAACTTAGTTTAATTTAGGTGTCGCACTTTTATTTGCAATTCATCATTAATAAAAGATTTTGAGGTGAATTAATGAGTGACTTAACTCTATATGTTTTAGTGGCAATTTTTACATCAGCCTTAGTCACTTTTGATTACATAAGAGAAAATAAGAAAGAAGAAAAAGATTCTGAGAATGACATAATATATTCCTTCCTAATAACAAATTTTTTAATCTTAGAATATTATTTTAAAGTTTGTCAAAATCTTGGGCTTACAATTCTTGTCAGCGCCTTTGTTTATTTTGTGATTTGGGTTATTTATAAACTTTACACAGAGAGCAAAAGGGGAAAGAAGTTATTGGAAAATAAAAATGAGCCTAAGTGGAGGGTTTTATTTATTTCCATATCTTTTATATTAATAGCAAGCCTTAGCTTTTTAAAATTAAAAAATGGGGATATTATTTTTGGATACAATAAAAGTGACTTTCGAAAAATTTTAATAATTTCAACTCTTTTTTTAACCTACATTAAAATAATTTTAGACCTGAGAGTTTTAAAAAGTATTTTATTTGAAAGAGATGTTTGGAGAAGAGCTTTTATTATTTCAGAGATTATCTTGCTTTTAATATTGGCTTTAGGAAGTGCTTACAACATAAAAAATATAAGTCGTTTTGATTTTTATTTAGAAAGAGAAAATTATCAAGAAATATCAGGAGAGGAATCATGGAATCATTAATTTTATTATTTTTTATACCAGCCATACTTATATCTTCAATAATTCCATTAACTTATAGATATAAAGAAAAAAGAGGAATAGAAACTGAAAGTAGCACTATAGTGGAAAACTATATATATGCTTTTACTATGGTGTCTTTTTGGATTGGCATTGTTTTTAGTCAAAAAAAGCTATATATCTATTTTGCAATTTTTGGCCTTGTGGCATATTTTGTTTACAGAACTTACACAGAAGATATTTTGAAAAATAAGTACAAAGACGATCCAAGACTTTATAAAATAACGACAATTATTGCTCAGGCTACTCTTATAATATATCAACTAATATTTTTTATGACACTTGAAGATGGTCATAAAATCAATTACTTCGCAAAAAACGAATTTTTAATAGTTTTGTCATGCTTTGTGTTAGTTATATTATGGCTTAGCTACTATTTATCAAAAAAATCACTATCTAAAATTTTTGTGGAAAAGGACTCTTACAGAAAAGTTTTTATTACTCTGCAAATTTTATTTATTATAATTTTTACAGGATTTACAATCTATAACATTATAAACATCAATAGATTTGATTTTTATCTCGACAGATTAATGTAATTTTTAGTAAAAATTTCAAAAAAATAAAAATAATTTTAAAAAATATGATGAATTCGCTAATTTCTCATATTTTTTATTGACTTAATGATTATCTAATGATAAAATTGATGAGTATTTGAGACGGAAAGACTACCTAAGACTGGGTAGTCTTTGAAATGTCCAATACTATTATTAAAACAGGAGGTGCAATTAATGCCTACAATTAACCAATTAGTAAGAAATGGTAGAAAGAAAATTCACAGTAAATCTAAATCACCAGCTCTTGATGTAAACTATGACACACTTAAAAAAGTTGAAACTGAAGTTAATTCTCCACAAAAAAGAGGAGTATGTGTTGCAGTAAGAACAGTAACACCTAAGAAACCGAATTCAGCTCTTAGAAAAGTTGCCAGAGTTCGTTTGACAAATGGATACGAAGTTATGGCTTACATTCCAGGAATCGGACACAACCTACAAGAACACAGTGTTGTTTTAATCCGTGGTGGAAGAGTTAAGGATTTACCAGGTGTTAGATACCATATTGTAAGAGGTACTCTTGATACAGCTGGAGTAACTGATAGAAAGCAATCTAGATCTAAATATGGTACTAAGAAACCTAAAAATTAATAGAATTTTTTACGAAAATTTATAGATTTTTGGCTTACGGGCTCAACCTGAGTACCAATGAATCGACTGAAAAATAGTTAAGGAGGGAAGTTATGCCAAGAAAAGGACATATCCAAAAACGTGAAGTTATGGCTGATCCAATGTACAGTGATGTAGTTATCACTAAGCTTATAAACAATGTTATGCTTGACGGTAAAAAAGGTACTGCTCAAAGAATTGTTTATGGAGCACTTGAAACAATTGCAGAACAAACTGGAGAAGACGCACTTGAAGTATTTTACAAGGCACTTAATAATGTAATGCCTGTACTTGAAGTAAAGGGAAGAAGAATAGGCGGTGCTACTTACCAAGTTCCAATGGAAGTTAGACCGGAAAGACGCCAAACACTAGGACTTAGATGGTTAGTTAGATATGCAAGAGCTAGAGGCGAAAAGACAATGCACGAAAGACTTGCAAAAGAAATCCTTGATGCATCTAACGGACTAGGCGGAAGCGTTAAGAGAAAAGATGAAATGCATAGAACAGCAGAAGCTAACAAGGCCTTTGCTCACTATAGATGGTAATAAGGGGAGGAATTTATGGCTCGCGAAATACCATTAGAAAAATATAGAAATATTGGTATTATGGCCCATATTGATGCTGGAAAGACTACTACTACTGAACGTATTCTTTTCTACGCTGGTAAGATTCACAAAATCGGTGAAACTCACGAAGGTGCAGCACAAATGGACTGGATGGAACAAGAACAAGAAAGAGGTATCACAATTACTTCTGCAGCTACTACTGCACACTGGAAGGGCTACAGACTTAACATTATCGATACTCCGGGACACGTTGACTTTACAGTTGAAGTTGAAAGATCTCTAAGAGTACTTGATGGTGCTGTTGCACTTTTTGATGCAAAAAGTGGTGTAGAACCTCAATCTGAAACTGTTTGGAGACAAGCAGACAAGTATCATGTTCCAAGAATTGCTCATATTAACAAGATGGACGTTACTGGTGCTGATTTCTTTAGATCAGTTGACACTATTGACAAGAAATTACATGGTAACCCAATTCCAATTCAAATCCCAATGGGAGCAGAAGATACTTTCATTGGAATGATTGACCTTGTTGAAATGAAGGCAGAAATTTACAAGGATGAACTTGGTAAGGAAATCGAAATTACAGATGTTCCTGAAGAATATTTAGACAAGGCAAATGAATATAGAGATAAATTAATTGAAAAAGCTTCTGAATTTGATGAAGATTTAATGATGGCTTATCTTGAAGGAGAAGAAATCGACAAGGAACTTCTTAAAAAAGCAATAAGAAAGGGTACTCTTGCAGTAGAAATCACTCCAGTATCTTGTGGTTCTTCTTACAAGAACAAGGGTGTTCAACTTCTTCTTGATGCTATAATCGACTACCTTCCATCACCACTTGATGTACCTTCAATTGATGGTGTTGACTTAGATGGAAATGAAGTTCAAAGACACTCTTCAGACGATGAACCTTTCTCAGCACTTGCATTTAAAATTGTAACTGACCCATATGTTGGTAAACTTGCATACTTTAGAGTTTACTCTGGAGTTCTTCAAGCTGGTTCTTATGTAATGAACTCAACTAAGGGCAAGAGAGAAAGAATCGGAAGAATTCTTCAAATGCACGCCAACAAGAGACAAGAAATCGAAGAAATCCATGCAGGAGAAATCGCTGCAGCTGTAGGTCTTAAAGACACTACTACTGGTGATACTCTTTGTGATGAAAAGAATCAAGTAATTCTTGAAAACATGGAATTCCCAGAACCAGTTATCTCTGTAGCTATTGAACCAAAGACAAAGGCTTCTCAAGATAAGATGGCTCTTGCCTTAGCAAAACTTGCTGAAGAAGATCCAACTTTCAGAACATATACTGATGATGAAACTGGTCAAACAATTATCGCAGGAATGGGTGAACTTCACCTTGACATAATTGTTGATAGACTTTTAAGAGAATTTAAGGTTGAGGCAAACATTGGTAACCCTCAAGTTTCTTATAGAGAAGGTATTAAGAAGGCAGCTGAAGGCGAAGCTAAATATGCTCGTCAATCAGGTGGTCGTGGACAATATGGTCACGCTAAGATTAGAATTGAACCTAATAAACCAGGTGAAGGCTTTGTATTTGAAAACGGCATTGTTGGTGGTGCTATTCCTAAGGAATTTATTGGACCAACTCAACAAGGTATTGAAGAAGCACTTCAATCAGGTATTATCGGTGGATACGAAGTACTTGATGTTAAGGTAACTCTTTATGATGGATCTTATCACGAAGTCGACTCTTCTGAAATGGCATTTAAGATTGCCGGTTCTATGGCAGTTAGAGATGCCCTTGCAAAGGCAGACCCAGTACTTCTTGAACCTATGATGAAGGTTGAAGTTACAACTCCTGAAGAATACATGGGAGATGTAATCGGAGACATCAACTCAAGAAGAGGAAGAATGGAAGGCATGGAACTTGTAGCTGGAGCTCAAATCGTTACAGCTTATGTACCACTAGCAGAAATGTTTGGTTACGCAACTAGCCTTCGTTCAAACACACAAGGAAGAGCTAACTACTCAATGCAATTTGATCACTACGAAGAAGTACCTGCATCAATAGCTGAAGAAGTAGTTGGAGATAAAAAGAAAAACTAATAATTAGGAGGATTAATAATGGCTAAAGCAAAATTTGAAAGAAATAAACCACACGTAAACATTGGAACAATCGGTCACGTTGACCACGGTAAGACAACTCTTACAGCAGCAATCACACTTGTAATGAACAAGAGATACGGCGGCGGAGAATTCGTAGACTACGCACACATTGATAAGGCACCAGAAGAAAGAGAAAGAGGAATCACAATTTCAACATCTCACGTAGAATACGAAACACCAAACAGACACTACGCTCACGTAGACTGCCCAGGACACGCTGACTATGTAAAGAACATGATCACAGGAGCAGCACAAATGGACGGTGCTATCCTAGTAGTATCAGCAGCAGACGGACCAATGCCACAAACAAGAGAACACATTCTACTAGCTCGTCAAGTTGGTGTACCAAAGATTGTAGTATTCCTAAACAAAGAAGACCAAGTAGATGACCCAGAACTAATCGAATTAGTAGAAATGGAAGTAAGAGACCTACTTTCAGAATATGACTTTGACGGAGACAACACACCAATCGTAGTAGGATCAGCACTAAAAGCCCTAGAAGATCCAGACGGAGAATGGGGAGATAAAGTAGCAAAACTAATGGAAGAAGTAGACGCATACATTCCAACACCAGCAAGAGACACAGAACACCCATTCCTAATGCCAATAGAAGACATCTTCTCAATCACAGGAAGAGGAACAGTAGCAACAGGAAGAGT
>NZ_JBBMFO010000049.1:0-5285 GCF_040096015.1 Peptoniphilus hominis (ex Hitch et al. 2025)
TTGTTTTTTAGATCTTTATTTTTATCTGTATTTGGCATATTTGAAGGTCTTCCTCTCTTTTTTGCTTTCAGTCCTTCAATTCCTTCTTCTCTAAAATCTTTAACCCATTTAGCTATCATAGGTGGATTATTGATTTTAAGTTCATTTGCTAGGCTTTGATAAGACATTTCTCCTGTTAAGTACAAGTTTACAGCATTTAGCTTAAATTCCAAAGTATATTTATTATTTTTTCTTTTCACTTCTAGTCCTTCATAGCCTTGTGTTTTGTATGCATTTACCCATCTTCTTATCTCTGATTCTGATTTGATATTATATTTTTCTGCAAGTGATAGGTATCCTATGTTTCCTTCTAAATATTCTTTCACTACTTTGAGCTTGAATTCTAAATTGTATTTTGACATTAAAAAACTGACCTCCTATAGTTGGTTTGTTAGTCCAACTTTTGGGGGTCAGTTCATGTGCAGGTCTTTTTTATTGAACTTAAGAAAGTCTCTGTCTTTCAATGAGATTCATTATTTGTTAAAATGTAGATAGGAGGTCATTATGCCAATACTTAGTTTAACGAATATTAAAAAATCCTACATAGACGAGGAAACTATTAGAGATGGAAATTTAATAGTGGAAGACCGCGACAAAATTGGCCTTATTGGAATTAACGGCAGTGGCAAGTCCACTCTTTTTAATATAATTACAGAAAATCTCTCCTACGATGCTGGGGAAATTTTTAGAAAAAAAGATTTAAAAATCGGCTACTTAGAGCAACAGCTAAATCTTCATCAAGAAGGCAGCATTTATGACAACTGTCTTTCTATTTTTTCTGATTTAATTGAGCTGGAAAAAAATCTTAGAGCCCAAGAGCATATTATTGCTGAAAATCCAGACAATTTGGAGGAGGAACTGAATAAGTATCAAAGGATGCAAGACGAGTTTCATAAGAAAGATGGCTATTCCTTTCACTCAAGGATTAGGGGAACTTTAATTGGTCTTGGCTTTAGTGAAGATGATTTTTCTAAGGACATAAAAACCCTATCTGGTGGACAAAAGTCACGAGTGGCTCTTGCCATGCTCCTACTTGAAGATGCAGACCTAGTTCTCCTTGACGAGCCTACCAACCACTTGGACATTGATGCAATTTCTTGGCTGGAAAAATATTTAAAGGATGTAGATAAGGCAATTATTATTATCAGCCACGACAGATATTTTTTAAATAATATTGTCTCAAAAATTGTTCTCTTGGAAAAGGGCGAGACTAAAACTTATGCTGGCAACTACGACAACTACATGAGACAGAGAAAAAAAGATTTTGAAGTCTTGAAGAGGCAGTATGAAGACCAGCAAAAGGAAATAAAGAGGCAGGAAGAAATTATAAAGAGATACATGAACCTCGGTCGCGACAGATTTATCAAGCAGGGCAAGAGCAGGAAGAAGATGCTGGACAAGATGCAAAAAATTGAAATGCCTGCTTCTAATAAAAAGACAAATCTTTCCTTTGCAACCAATAAAACTTCAGGTAGAGATGTCTTGGAGATAAAGGACCTTTCAAAATCCTTTGGCGACCACTTAGTTTTTCACGACTTAAATGCCTTTGTCTACAAAAAGGATAAAATCGGCTTAATTGGCCCCAATGGCGTTGGCAAGTCCACCCTCTTTAAAATTATTGCAGGTAAGCTTAGTCCAAGCTCTGGCGAAGTTAAAATTGGGTCCAATGTGGACATAGCCTTCTTCTACCAAGAGCTTGACAACTTAAATTTAAATAAGACTGTCATGGACGAGATCTGGGACGAGTTTCCAAAGCTTGAACATTTTCAAATCAGAAAATATTTGGCAGAGTTTCTCTTTGTAGGCGACGACATTTTTAAAACTGTCGATGAACTTTCCGGCGGCGAGCGTGGAAGACTATCCCTTCTAAAAATTATGTTAAAGGGTGCAAACTTCCTTGTCCTTGACGAACCAACAAACCACTTGGACATTGACTCAAAGGAAATCCTTGAAGATGCCCTCTTAAAATATGAGGGCACTGTTCTTTCTATTTCTCACGACAGATATTTTTTAAACAAGACTGTGGACAAAATTTTTGAAATGAAGGAAGACGGCATAAATGTCTTCTTGGGCAATTACGATTATTATCTAGAAAAGACCACTGAAACTGAAAGCCTTGATGATGACTACAAGTCCAAGACAGAAATTGCAAAAGAAAAGCGTGAGGAGAGAGAAGTCCGCAAAAAAAATAGAGCCCTTCGCAAAGAAAAAGAAAAGCTTGAAAAAGAAATTGTGGACATGGAAGAAAAGTTATCCACAATCGATGACAAACTGCAAGACCAAGAGACTTACAGCGATTATCAACTAGCAAATGATTTATCAATAGAGCGTCAAAGCCTTGCAAACACTTTAGAAGACCTCTATGAAGCTTGGATGGAATTGGAAGAAAATTAAAAGATTTTAAAAAATTTTTTCCACAGGACTTTTTGCGATGACTACTTTATCCCCAATCTTATGCACATTATCCACAGGTTAATAAAGGTCTGTCTTGAAAAATAGTGCACAATTCATGCACATTTTGAAAAAATTATCATTAAACATAAAAAATGTCTATATTTTCCAATTATTAACTGGATTTTTACAAAAAATATACAATCTTATCCACAATTTGCCAAAAGTTATCAACTTTTGTGTATAAATGATAAAAGAGCTGCCTAAAAACAGCTCTTTTGTCTTATTTATTATTTAATCTTTTAATCATGTCCTCTGCAGGATCTAAAATTTCAATTTCTGTAAGTTTTTCAAATTCTTCCTTCATGTAAGGGAAGTGAGTGCAGCCTAAAATAATTGCCTTAGGCCTTCTTTCCATCTCATTAAAAAAGTTAAAGAGCTCTCTTAGTCCAAGCTTATGGACAATTTCCTCAGGGGAAGTTTTCTTTTCGATTTCTTCTACAAGGGCAAGGATCCCTATTGCAATTGTGTTTCTAAAAGTTTTTTCTGACAAAATTTTATCTATGCCATGGGCTGATTTTGAATTTGCTGCCAGGATTACTATGTCTTCATAGGAAGAGTCAAGATTTCTATAAAAGTCCAAGGGAGTAATGATTTCGATGCTCTGACGGTGGGTTAAGCCTTCCAAATCTATAGAAGCAGAAAGGGAATTGCAGTAGATAAAAATTTTTTCAGCCCCCTCTTTTTTTGCCTCCCTTATTTTTTCTTCAACAATATTTGTCAGCTCTTCTCTTGAATAATATTGAAGGGCGGATTGGTCCTTGGGGTTCTTGGAAATTGGAAAGCTCAATGGCTCAAAGCCCTTTTTATTTAAAAGGTCCACTCCCATTTTTGTGTCTACATAAGTTCCTGCGAATACTCCTACTTTCATTTTTTCACTCCTTTAAAATAAATCCATTTTAATTTTTTATCCAAAATTCTGTACTTAAGATTTCTGGCAGAATAAATTTCTCCGTCTATGTTGTATAAAAACTCTCTGTCTGCTGAAATTTTCCCTGACCTAGTTAAAATTTCTCTCACGCCACTTTTCCCAAGGTGGTCTCCCCTTCTGTAGGAAGTAAATAAGCTTGCTATTCTTAGGGGACTCATCTTCTCTGCCAAAATTAAATTTAAAAGTCCATCGTCAATTTTTGCCTTTGGTGCTGGGTTAAAGCCATTGCCATAGTAAGAGCCGTTGCAAAGAGCAGAAATTAAAAAGGAGCCAGATAAGTTTACTTCTTCATTTTTTTCGTCAAGACAGGAAATTTTTAAGTCTACATTTTCCAAATTCATTACAGATTTTACTACGCCATAAAAATATCCCAGCCTGCCTCCAAGCTTTTTCCTCTTCATTATGTCATAAGCATACCTCAAAACATTGGTGTCAAAGCCAAGGCTTGTGACATTGATGCAAATTTTGCCGTTTACTTCTATTAAATCAATGGGAGAAATTTCATAATCAAAAATATTTCCTAACTTAAAATTTTTGTAAGAAAAATTTTTTGAAAAGTCGTTGCCTGTGCCGCCAGGTATTAGTCCCAGGGCAGTATCGCTCCCACAAAGGACAGAGGCAACTTCAGATAGGGCACCGTCGCCACCTTTTATGTATAAAATTTCGCCGCCCCTGTCCCTAAAGTCCTTGGCAAATTTCACTGTGTCTCCGGCTTTCTCTGTGATTTTTATTTCATCTTTATCAAAATATTTTAAAAGTTCTCTTGCAAGGGTCTCGTCATAGGACCTGCCAGACTTAGAACTTATTATAAAAAGCTTTTTCATATTCACCACTTATAATAATTATATTATATGGTGAAATTTATTCCAATAGAGTTCTTTCATGGCTTTTGGGGTAAAAGAAAAAAAGGAGGGATCTTATGAAATGGAGAGGAAGAAGGCAAAGTTCAAATGTCAGCAGGAGTAGAGGCGGCGGAGTGGCCCTTGGTGGCGGTGGACTTCTAGTGGCACTAATAGTTTTTTTACTAACGGGAAATCCAATGGATGCAATTCGCTCTGGCTTTGGAGGCACAGCACCTGAAACTACACAAAATTATGAACTATCACAAAAGGAGCAAGATTTATACGATTATTCAGCCGTAGTCCTTGCAGATACAGAGGACGCCTGGCATGAAATTTTAAAAAAGGAAGGCGTAAATTATAGGGAGCCTCAGCTAAAGATCTTTAAGGGTCAAGTAAAATCTGGCTGCGGACTTGCCAGCGCAGGCATGGGACCCTTTTATTGCTCAAGAGACGAGGCAATATACATGGACCTCTCCTTTTACGATTCACTTATAAGGGACTTTGGTGCAGATGAGGGCGACTTTATCTTGTCCTATGTAATTAGCCACGAGGTTGGTCACCATGTGCAAGAGGTGACGGGAATTATGGACCAGTACCAAGAGCTTATGGGAAAACTTTCTGAAGAGGAGAGAAATGCACTGACAGTTAGACTAGAACTGCAAGCAGACTACCTAGCAGGCGTCGTAGCGAGATATCAAAAGGACAAGGGCTATCTGGATCCAGGAGATATTGATGAGGCAATATCAGCTGCCTGGTCCATTGGCGACGACACCTTGCAGAAAAAAGCTCAGGGCTATGTGAGACCAGAGTCCTTCACTCATGGCTCCAGCGAAGAGAGAACTCGCTGGTACAAAAAGGGCTATGAGGCAGGCGACCTATCAGGATGGGATACTTTTTCTGCGAAAAATTTATAAAATTTAAGAAAAAAATAAGACTGAGGATTAATTTGGCTCTATAATATCTGTTGGGGAGTAAATCTCTAACAGATATTTTTATATAAAAAAATTGCACTTATACGCATT
>NZ_JBBMFO010000050.1:0-4202 GCF_040096015.1 Peptoniphilus hominis (ex Hitch et al. 2025)
TCCTTGCCCATTTGTGCCATAACATTTGTTGTTAGTCCTGCCATAGCTATTACATCTGTTTTCTTTAATCCTTTTTTCGCTAACTGTATCCATAATGGTTTATAGTTAAGTGCCATAATATCCCTCTTTTTCTCTTCATTAGATTTATTTAATTATAGCATAAATATTGATTTCATTCAATCTTACATTGATTTAGTGTTTTGTTTTAGAGAATTTGTTGTGTTATTCCGTCCTTATTTTGCCATAAATTGCTTAATACCTTGAGATTTAGCACCAGGGTTATCATTACCATAACCTTCCATTAAGTTAATAACTCCCCATGCTCCTAAACCTGCACCAATTGCTGTAACTAATATTTTTAATACATTTACTGCTTGTGTAAAAAATTCCATTTATATTTCCTCCTCTTTTTCTTCTTTTTTAATTTTATTTATGTGCTTTACTATAAAATTTTTAAATGTCTTGTCTTCTTTTTTTGTTTCCTTAAAATATCCAAAAATATGGATGTATTCTCCACTTTTAAATTCCTTCACACTTTTTGCCTTTTCCCCGTAGAGATTACAGTAGATATATTCTTTTTTAACCTTTCCCTCTTCTTTGTTCTTTCTAACTATTGTGAAGTTAGCTACCTCTTTTTCTCCTTCCTTTGTATCTATTGCAGTTGTTTTTACTTCTCCTACTAGATTTCCATTAATATTTAGCATTTCTCTTTCCATTTGTTCTATCTCCTTTATTCCATAAAAAAAGCGATAGTTTTCTCTATCGCTTCTACTTCTAATTCATTAATATTTCATTTTTCTCTGTATCTTATTTTTTCGGCTCATCTCGTATATATTTCATTCTTCCTCCTTTGGGCATAAAAAAACACCGAAATGTTTTTTTCGGTGTAAATTTCTCTATTTAATTTTATGGTTTTAGTAATTCTTTCCAGTTTTCTATAAAGCCAACATGTCTTAATTCAATATTTTCATATCTTGCTATTAGTGCTGTTAGATCATGATAAAAATTTTTGTAATTTTCTTCTTCAGAAACTATTTTAAGATTTACTAATGTAGCAAATATTGTGTTGTTTGAAATATTCTTTTTTAAATATTCTTTATATAGCTTTGGTGATTTTGTAAGCTTTGCTCCATATAGCCTGCCATAATGGGCACATATATTTCTTATATAGGCAAAATTTTCTATCCAAGATTCAAAGTAATGGTAGTCTGTATGAAAGACTTTTGCAATTTTACTTTTATCTTCATTTTTCATATTCTTATACATTTTAGATAAGGTTCCAAAACTCGCTACTTCTATCACTGCATAGAGTGGAATTTCTCCACCTTCATAATTGTCTTTAAAGTTTTTTATAAATGGTGAGCGTCTATTTCTTTTAATTTCCCTTGCTAATTCTTCTAGTACCCTTTCTTGTTCCTTTTGTTTCTCAAAATTATTCATATCTTTATATGAAAAGTTCCCATATCTTAAAGAAAAATAGTTTGTGATAACTGCTCTTAAAGAAACTTCAATATGTTCTATTATTTCAAATATAAGCTGTCTAAGTTCTCTATCAAATTTATATAAACTTACAATATCTTCAAAACTTGTTCCTGATATATATCTTCCATCTTTTTTTAATGTGATACTATAAGCTTTAATCAGCCTGTAATAGGATATTCTTCCAAGAATTTTCTTAGCATAAGTTTTATCTTCTACTAAAAGTCCTAAGTCTATTAAGTTTTTTACTTGATTTTCTATACTAATCGGTTCTTGATGAATTTTTTTCATTTTTTCTCCTAAAATCAAATGACCCGACTTGGTCCGCATTGTTAAGAGGCGTGTCGGGTACTGTTGATATCATTATATGTTATAAAATATTTTTTGTCAAGTATTTCCTTTTAATCTTTCCTAAATATCTATCTTACTTCTAATTTTAAATTTATTCATCTAATATTTCAACTACCATACTCTCTTTTAACTTAACCTCATCTTTTCTCTGTAGGTATTTCTCTATGTCAAATATATTTCTCTTATCATAATCTTCCAATAACTTGTAATTCTTATGCTTTGTAATATCAAATTTATAAGATAAGAAAGGTCTTACTCCTCTTAGTTGGTATATACACTTACCACCATCCATTACAGTTATTTCATCTTGACTCATAAGTTCCTTACCGGTTTTTTGATAATTTAAACCAAAGCTCTTTTGATTTGATCTTGTTTCTGATGTGTTATATAGGTCTATGGTTTCTTTGCCCAAACTTTCAGATAATTCTTTTAATGTTGTTCTTTCTTTGCCTCCTAAAAATAATGTAGAATCACAATTGCCAACTATGGTATCGGCATTATCTTTATAGATACTTTTTAGTTGTGATTGTGCTTGTAATATTATACAAGCTGATATTTCTCTACTTCTAATAGTTGCTATCAGCTTTTCAAACTTTGGAATTAAGCCGATATTTGCAAATTCATCAAGTAGGCATCTCACATGAATAGGAAGTCTTCCGCCATATTCGTCATCTGCTTTATCACATAATAGATTAAATAATTGTGAGTACATTATTGATACTACAAAGTTAAATGTATCATCTGTATCCGATATTATTACGAATAAAGCTGTTTTCTTTTCTCCAAGTGTATCAAGCTCCAGTTCATCTTCTTTCATTAAGTCCCTAAGTTCCTGAATATCAAATGGAGCAAGCCTTGCTCCACAGGATATAAGGATTGATTTGGCAGTTTTTCCTGTAACAACTTGTCAAGGACTTTCTAATCATTTTTATGGGGTTTTTTATCTTTTTCTCGCTCCATTTCCCTAAGCATTATCCTTTTCAATTTATCTTGCATAGTTTCAGTCGCATTTTCATTAAAATGGACAACAACCTCATAAGTTGCCTTTCCAATCTTCTTTATGGTCTTTATTCCTGTATTTTGTTCGTTTTTATTTTCGTGCATATTAGTTTCCCTCCTGTTAGTTGCAATCAAAAAAAGACGATAGAGTTTTATTTCTACCGCCTTTCACAAGTCTTGTAGCTATTCATTTAATAACGCTTTACCATTTACATATTAAATTTTCAAATCCTTATTGTTCAGCATTCCGCCAAACATCGTATGATACATATCCTTGGAAGATTCCTCTATCTTTGTAATACTTGATATTTTATTTCCTGCATCTTTTGATGATGCTCCGCAAAGATAAAAGGCTTCACTGTCTGTTCCATAGTCAATGGCAATATATCTATCGTGATACTTTTTACCTGCAATTTTCATCTTCAGATTGATATTAGGGTAATCTTTTCTAAAATCGTTTAGGATATTTTTTGTCAGCATATCCTTGTTTTTCACATTGTCGCTAAAGACTATAATTTCAACATTGTCTTTTGCAGCTCTTAATAATTCTAAGGTTTTCAAGCCTATATAGTTATCTATTACATAAATGCTTTTCTTTGCAGACTTATATATTTTTGTATAAGCAACATCTGCTTCAATCTTATCTCCATTCATTAAAAGGAAATGCTTGTATGTGTCTGGATCTATAAAATTATCCATAACCTTTTTCAAATCTTCTTTTGTAGCCATTTGCGACTTTATTTCAGCTATATCCTTTGTGTTTTGATTTGTCTGTACTGCTATTTGTACCAATTCTTTTGAGCTAATAAAATCTTGATTTTCGATTATAAAGTCTTTCATCTGCTTAAATGTTCTAATTAAGGCTCTACTTTGCCTAATCGCAAGTTCACCTCTTAATACCGTCATAAGCATATAAATACCTTGTTCTGTAAAGGCATTTGGTAAGTATCTTGAACCGCCCCAACTTGAGGTGAAATTTTTGCACCTCAAGTTTTCAAATTCATTCTCGGTAAGTTGAAACATAAAATCTTCGCCTTCAAACTTCTCAATATTGTTTTTTACCTGTCTATTAAAGTTTTTTGTTTCATAACCATATATTTCAGCTAAATCTGCATCAAGCATTACTTTTTGCCCACGAATAAGATATATTTTTTCTTGTATAGTTTTATCATCTACAATAACTATCTCTTTATTTTCTTCTGCCATGAAATGCACCTCCAACATTATCTAAATTCTTTTATATTTTTCTACTCCACCTTCAGCTTTTCCGATGTGTTCCACATTTTTTACAAGTCTCTTATTTACATTTTCATAAAACCATCTGCCAATCAATGCCGGCGGTGTTGCGATTAACTCTCTCAAAACAAATTCTT
>NZ_JBBMFO010000051.1:0-3796 GCF_040096015.1 Peptoniphilus hominis (ex Hitch et al. 2025)
TAAATGCGTATAAGTGCAATTTTTTTATATAAAAATATCTGTTAGAGATTTACTCCCCAACAGATATTATAGAGCCTAAAAAATCTGCTGAAATAATCAGCAGATAAAATTTAAATTATTTTTTTGTAGTCCAAAAAATTTGACACAAGAGATTTTGTAAAGATTAGATTTACTAAGTCTATAGTGCATAAGTCGTCTTGAAACTCTAGGGACTTGTCAATATTTATTTTAAGACCCTCTTCTTCAAAAACATTGTGATCTCTTTCTCTTCTTCTTGGGCTACCAATATAGGTGTCAGAAGTGGGAAGACCACTTCCACAACATTGTTTTGATGTAATTAAGTCAACAGTAATTTCTCTTGCCTTTTTATCAGATAAAAAATTAAGAGCATCATCTGTAATTTTAATTCTCAAATTACTCATCCTTTTTTATGAGAGTTACAAAAAATTCGCTTGGCTTAATAGCTTCAATGGCAATATAATTTTCACCGTCGAATTTAAGGACCTTACCTGGTTCAAACTCTCTGTCTTCTTCATCATTTAATATAACTTTAATTTTACCCTTAACAATAGTTACAAGTACAGTAAAGCCAGGGTGATTGTGCTTGTCAATAGATTCGCCAGAGGCTAAAACTTTTTTCACTAGAGTAAATTCCTTTTCACTAAAAACTTTTCCAGGCATACTTCCTACATAACCAATCATTTTATTACCTCATTTCTTAAATTTATCTAAATCGTGAAAACTTTCCAAATTTAAATCACTTCTATCAAGATCCTTGTCTCTTGAAAAGTTTTTTGCATCATCTAAATTCTTTTTGATGATTTGATCGTCTTCCAAGCTGCTTTCTCTTTCTAGGTTTATTTCGCTGCCCTTTTCAATGTGATTAAGTAAATCTTCAGAAGATTTTAAATCCTCAATTTTATATTCAGGCATCTCTTCTAAGAAAGTTGAAAGATTTATAGTTTCAGATTCATAGAGCTTGCTGATAATTTCGTCAATGTTTTGTGAATTTTTGCGAACAAGTTCAGACCTAATTTCGCTTAAAATATTTAATTTTTCCAAATTATATTTTTGAGAGAATTCTTTTAAATCTTCAAAAATTATATCTGTAATAGTTGGATTGAGCCTTGAAGAATTTAGTGAAAAAGTAAGTGGTCCCCTTTCAACAGATTTATTTATAGACATAAGTGATTTTGAAAAGATGTCAAATCTTTGGTAAATCATATTTCTTCCGTGGGCTCTTTTTTCCAGGGCTTCATTGAGCTCGAAGTCCTCTGTGGCAATGAGCACATAGTCAAAGCCCATAAACTTAAAATCTTTTTCGATTTGATGTTCCTTTAATTTAATTTTGCCATCAGATTCTTCAGATTTTTTTACTATGTCTTTAGTAAAGCTGTCTGCAATCATATATATTTCTGCCTCAGTATCTATTACCGTTTTAAGTGCAGATAGGGCAAGGTAGCCTCCACCTAAAATTAAAATCTTTTTCTCAAAGGTGTCAAGACTCACTGGTAGGTAACGCATAATATCACTCCTTTATAAAATTAAATTTATTTACAATAATATGTAAGCTTAGCTTAATTATACCAAATATTAGGACATTTTAAGCAAATTATTACATTTATTATAACTTTTCACTACTAATTTAATAAAATTTTAATATTTCTAAAATATAATGGGTATATTATGTGTTATAATAAACTAAACAGGCTATAGAATATGGAGGTTTTATAATGAAATCTAATAATTTAAAAAGAACAGCTGTTCTTGGTCTTGCAACAATTATGTTAGTACCAAGCGCAACTTTTGCAAAAGAATTTAAGGATGTCAAAAAAGACAATAAATATGCTTGGGCTTACAATGCAATTGATGTATTAAGCGACAAGGGTGTTATTAGTGGACATCCAAATGGAGAATTTAAGCCAGGAGATTCAGTTTCACTTGAAGAACTACTACAACTCATTAAACAAGTTCTAAATCCAAGTGCTGATGAAGTAAAAACTGCTAAAGAAAAATATTCAAAAACTGCCAAGGACAATGGTGTAAATTCTTGGGCTGAAGAAGCAGTTTGCTTAGCTCTTCACAGAGGTTACTTAAATGAAAGTGCATTAAAGAAAGCTTATGAAAGAGGATTCTTTAAAATTGATGGCAGAGAATACCCAAGCAGAAGCGATATTGCTATTTTCTTTGCCAGAGCTCTTAACTTAAATGCAAATGGCAACACTACACTTTTGAGACATAAAGATCAAAACACTATGAGCGACAGCTTGAGAGGATACTTAGCTTCTCTTATAGAAGCAGGCATCTTCACATCAACTGGATCTGATGGAAAATTTGAAGGAGATAGACCTATTACACGTGCAGAAACTGCAATAATCACCAAGGCTTCCTATGATTACGCATCTAGAAACACAGTAAGCTCAAAAGTTGAAAAGAAAAAGGGAACTGTAATTCTTTCTTCTAAGCTTAACAACGTCAATGTAATTATCATTGAAGCAGATAAACAAAAATATTCCTTTGACCTTGACAACAACACAAAATATAAGTTAAAAGATAAAGACATCAAGCTTGAAGACATTAGAGCTGGCCAAGAAGTAGAAATAGAATATATTAAGAGCAACTCTGTTGACAGAGAAGGCACAGCAAAGACAATCACTGTTACAAATGCAATGCTTGACATGGTTGGATATGTAAATTCTAAGGGAACAAATGAAATTACTCTTAGATATAGAGATTATTCAGATACATTGAACTTTAGAACAACTTCAAAAATTTCAACTTCTGACACTAAGACTTTTAAAATTGATTCGAATGCAAAAATTAAGGCTTATGGAAAAGATTTAAAGCTAGATGACATAAAAATTGATGACTTAGTAGAATTTAAGACAAATGCAGACAATAATATTACTGAAATGACAATTTATCCTAAGGAAGCTCAAATTAAAGGAAGAATTATTTCTATTGATACTTCAAATAAGGATAAGGCTGGATTAAAAATTAGACTAAAGGACAACAAGGATTACGAACTTTATATTACAAGTGAAACTAAAGATATAGACAAAATTACTTTAAATGACGATGTAAATCTTTACGTAAATTATAAAGTAGTGATTGGTCTTGCATCTAATTATAATAAAGACGACAATGTAACAGGTGAAGTTGTTGGATATAGCGGAGATGAATCATCTTTCTCAAATAGAAACCGTTACATTGATATAAAAACTAGGGATGGATATACTAAAAAATATTATCTTGCTAATAGATTTGAAATAAAAGATTTTAGGGGTTATGGGTTATCACAAGTAACTGAAAGTTACCTTAGAGGTAAGAGCGTAAATTTATCCTTTAATAATTATAATGAAGTTGAAACAATTACAGTAATTGATTCAAGTTTACAATTCAGTGGAATGTTCCAAGTTGTAAGCAATCTAGATGTTGGATATAATTATAGTGTCTACAAGATTGGAATTAGAGTTATTCAATCAGATAATGATAAATTAAAACCAGGGAAGACGCTTTATTTCCAAACTAGTCAAAAGCTCAACCTATATGATGTTCTATCCTTTGATGGCTATTTAAATTATGATGGGGAAATAATCTCAGATTCAAATAATAGATACCTTGGAAATCCTCGAGAATATTTAAATTACGCAAATAGAACTACTAGAAAGAGCGATTTTAAAGATTACACTTATTTTTTAGATAGTAATAGATATTATAATGGCTCTATAATATCTGTTGGGGAGTAAATCTCTAACAGATATTTTTATATAAAAAAATTGCACTTATACGCATT
>NZ_JBBMFO010000052.1:0-3389 GCF_040096015.1 Peptoniphilus hominis (ex Hitch et al. 2025)
GAGTTGCTTTACTTCAAAATGTTGACCAAAAGTGGATGGATCACATCGACGCCATGGATCAACTAAGAAAGGGAATTTGGACTTCGTGCAGTGGGACAAACTGACCCAGTTAGGGCCTACGCAGAAGAAGCCTTTGATATGTTCGAAGAAATGAACGAATCAATCAAAGAAGACACAGTAAAAATGCTTTACCATGTAATCAATCCTGAAAGAGTAAAGAGAGTTAGAGTCGCAAAAGAAGTAGAAACAGTAAATCCCGATGACGGAAAACAAAAACCTTATGTGAGAAAAGAAAAAAAGGTTGGAAGAAATGACCCATGTCCATGCGGAAGTGGAAAAAAATATAAAAACTGTCACGGAAAATATGAATAAGATTTAATTGAATTTTGAATAAAATAATTAACTCTGGTAGTACTTAAAGTCTGCCAGAGTTTTTTATTGACAAAAATTTTTTATATTTTAACTTTTAAAGTAATCAATATTATTATCGCAAAAATTTTTATAAATCTTCACAAAAAAAGATGGCCAACCATCTTTATAAATAAATCATCTTAAACTTATAAAATAAATTTTATTTTTCTAATAAATATTTCTATTAAAAAGTACTAAAAGTTGAAAAAAGAGAGGTTTTAGCCTCTCTTAAGATCAAATACTTTATTACATATCTTTTTCTATAAGTTTACCTGTTTCAAATTCGTATTCGTAAGTTATGTCTTTATTTCCATTGACAACTTCAACGCTAACTACATACATACCATTGTCCAGTTCAACTTCGTATTCGCCAGCTTCAAAGCCTTGGCCAGCATCCTTTAAGGCTTGGTCCATAAACTTATCAACTGCTTCGATCATTTCTAATTGGATGTCTGCTGTCTTAGCTGAAGTGTCTTCTGCTTCAAACTCGTCCTTCACAATGTCACCAGTTACTGCGTCAACTGTAATTTCGTATTCGTTTTTGGCATCATAGCCATCAACCTTGTAGTAGGCTTTTCCATTTTCAACTTCAAGTTGGAAAGATTCAACTTTTGCATCAGGGTGAAGTTTTTTAAATCCGTCAAAGGCAATTCCTCTATCTAAGTTTGCAACTGCACCCTTATTTATTGCATTTTCTTCCTTTGTCTCAGCATCAGCCATGTTTTTGTTTGCATTTTTATTAACATTTTCTTCAACTTTCACTTCAGAATTTGCTGGCTCTGCTTTTTCAGTTTTTTGTCCACAAGCAGAAAGTGTCAGTGCAAGTCCGAGTCCAAGTGTTGTAATTAAAATTTTCTTATTCATTTTTTCCTCCTAATTTGATAAGTTATAAATTTGTATACTTTAATTATTTACCCATAAAAGCATTTGGTAAACTTTTCGTAAATAATTAAAATAAATTGTATTTTAAACTACTCTTTATGTGGTATAATAAGAAAAAGTAATTTCATTACAAGGGAAAACATTTTAATAAATAGGAGTGTGGAGCTTTGGATCTTCGAAGCAATAAAAAATCTCTTAGCAATTTGGTGTACAGAGATTTAAAAGAAAAGATTTTAAAAAATAAATTACTTCCAGGAGATAAGTTAATAGAAATGGAAATCGCTTCTAATCTTGGCGTTAGTAGGACGCCTGTGAGAGAAGCCTTAAAAAAACTTGAAGAGGATGGACTTGTTACTAGTTTTCCAAGGAAGTCCTATATTGTTTCAAAAATTTCCGTCAAAGAGGCAAAGAATCTTTACATAGTGAGGAGATCCTTGGAGCCCCTTGCTGTAGAGCTCTTGGCACAAAAGGGTCTTGGTGAAAATACTAAATATTTTCAAGATGTAAACGAAGAGCTTAGGCTTGCAATTGAAAATAAGGATGAGGAATTGGCTCAAAATTTAATTATCGAGTGGAATATGGCACTTGTTTCCTGTCTCAACAATGAAATTTTAGTTGAAGTCATGAACATGATCAACAAAAGGCTTTACAGATTTGGTAATTTTATTTTTAGAGACAAAGAAAATTACAAAAAACATTACAACAATTTGCAAAGGGTTTATGAACTTATAGAGGAAAAGAAACCTGCAGAAGCTAGAAAAGCCAGCGAAAAGACCATCGAAAATATTTATCAAATGTTTGAGGAACAGGCAGATTATAAAATGTTTAGAAATTAAAAAAAAGCACTTGACAAGAGTGTTTTTTTTATTTATAATTATTTCTGTTGCATCGGCATTGTAAAAAATGTAAAAATTTAATAATGCGTTTGTAAATTTTGCACCTTTAGCTCAGTTGGTAGAGCAACTGACTCTTAATCAGTGGGCCTACGGTTCGAGTCCGTAAAGGTGCACCATCAAAACCTGTTAACTTTGTTAATGGGTTTATTTTTTTATAAGTTGATTTTAATTTTATATAAATTATTCTTGATAAGATTTTTGAATTTGTTTTTCATATATCTTTGAATTTTTTATTATTCTTTTTGTTTTTCATCATATATAGTATTATAATAAAAGAGTTGGTGATTTAATGGGAAAAAATTTGATTGGCTTTTATGACAGCGGAGTTGGTGGACTTTCTGTTTTAAAAGTTGCTTTAAATAAAATAAAAAATAAAAACTTTGCTTTTTTTGGCGATACTTTGAGGATGCCCTATGGTGCAAGGACTGATGAAGAGATAAGAGATTACACCTTGGAAGCTATGGGATTCTTTAAGGACTTGGGCGTAGACCTTTCCATCATTGCTTGCAACACAGCTACTAGTCATGGGCTAAGGGAAGCAAAGACAAAATATAATTATCCGATTATTGGTGTAGTTGAGCCAGGAAGTTTTAATGCAATTGAAAGGACTAGCAACAATAAAGTTGCCCTCGTTGCTACAAAGTCCTGCGTTGAAAGTGGGGTTTACGACAAGGTCTTAAAAGACATGGACCCTTCTATTGAATTGAGATCAGTCTACTGTCCAGATTTAACTCTTGCTATTGAGAGAGGAGAGTTTGGGGAAGACCACATGGACGCCATTGTGAAAAAATATTTAGATGAGTTTGGCGACTATGATTTTGACACCATGATCCTTGGCTGCACTCACTATCCTCTTGTGGAAGACTCCTTTAAGAGAATCTTTAAGAGACAGGGCAAAAGAGTTTTAATGGTTGACCCAGCCTACAAAACTGTCTTAGATGCCATAAATATTTTAGACCTAAGCCAAGAGGAAATGCCAAATAGAAGTATTGACTTCTACATAACTGGCGACATTGATAAGTTCCGCTACACAATGGAAAAGATTGTAGATTTAAGTGACTTTGATGTGAAATTTCACAGCGTAAAAATTGAAGATTTAGAAAAGTATAAAAAATAAGGCTCCAATGAAGTGAACCCCAAAATCCGGAATAAGGATGGAGGGGTTTTTTCATGCCAAAATACACAAAAGAATTTAGAATA
>NZ_JBBMFO010000053.1:0-3223 GCF_040096015.1 Peptoniphilus hominis (ex Hitch et al. 2025)
CCTCCCTTTTCTATTTATGCTACTGCCAGTAACATATATAGTTTATCACGGGAGGTTTTTTGCTTGAAGCTAAAGCTTGTTTTCCTACCACCAGCATAGCTGGTGGTTTATTCATGCTAAAGCGTACAAAAAAATAAAAGCCAAAACGGCTTTTACATTTAGCTTATTTATTGAAGAAATTGCCCCTATCAAGGCTAGTCCTTCCCGTTTTATAATCAATCTTCACGCCTTCTTCAATATTTCTCACAAAAACTCTAAAGTTTATCTTTTTGCCACCATCCTCAATGCTGTAGGCCTCCATAATTACACCTCTTGCCACTAACTCCTCATCAATAAAAATTGGCGTCACCCTGTATCTCACCTTTTTACCAGTATCCCTAATATAAGACGCCACAGAATTTTCAAAGGGCAGCATGCCCTTGGCATTAAAAGACCTGGTGCCCGTCATGAGATTTTTCCAGTTATCATTTTCACCAGTAAGCTGATAGGCAATGAGGTGACACCTGTTGTAGACAGCTCCACCATCAACAAAATCATAAAACCTTTGATGCCAACCAGTGGGATAGACCTTTGAAATATCGCCCCTGGGCTTTCTTGGTAGGGAGTCAGGACCAATAAGAGCATTTGCAGGACCAACCCTGTTTAACCTATCCAAGTCTGAATAAATTTCAAAGTCTGGACCCATTTTCAAATCATCAGGAGAAAACTGTGGCGGATTTTTATCCATTTTATAGTAGTGACTTTTCTCAGTGACCTCATAATTATTACCAAAAATATTTTCAATTTTATTTAAAAAGCTATTATTGTAATTATTTTTGCCAGGGCTCAAAGGATCTTGACTTAATAAAAAACCAAGGGCAATAACAAAAATAAGAGCAAGCACTTTTAAATTTCTATTTCTCTTCAACAATTGCACAACCTCTAGTTATGTTTAAGTATTAAATATAATTAATTATAAAGATATTAGAATTGTGAAATTCTCAACTTTCTTTATCTTACAATACAAATCTTTTCCATTATAAATTCAAAACTTATTTCAAAGCTCCAATTAATTATATCACAAGAGTTCTCCTTATTATTTAACTAACTTATATCAGGTTTTAGAATAGTCTTTAGGTTGAAAATATAACTTATAATGAGTAGTCTAATAAGGATGTAAAATCTAGTGAAAAAAGTAGGGATAAGGGGTCTAATAGTAATAGAAATAGCAGAAGAGGTAGGAATATGATTGACATAGAAATTGATAAACTTACAAATTGCTTAGTGGATAATTCTACAGACGAATAAGTCAATACATATGTTGAAACTTTAAAAAAGCCAATTAATAACATTAAAAACCGGACTTTTAATTGGAATAAAGTTATTAAAAAAAGTTTTAATGTAAAGGCTTTGAAAGTGGTTAACTCTGATGAAATACAGGGATTGATAGCAACAAAAATAGATTCATAAGGGGGGCTATATGTAAATTTTGTCGAGTCATCAATACAAAATTGTGGTGATGATAAAAAATATTCAGGTGTTGGAGCACATCTCTTTGCGATAGCTTGTAAAGAAGCGAAAGATAATGGTATAGATTTTATATATTTTGATGCAAAAACTAATCTAATAGGTTATTCTAGAGAAAAGCTTGGAGCTGTTCAAATTAGAAACTCTCAAAGAATGTTTATAGACTCTGAAGCCTTTGAGCTACTCATTAACACTTATTTCAAGGAGGGATAATATGGCAAAAAATATACCAAAGAAATTTTTAGATTTTGATAATAATATCGATGGTCAATTTACATCTGAAAAAAATACAATGCCTTACCTTGATATGAAATCAATAATAAAATATTGTAGAGAAAATAATGTTGATCCAGAAAAATTAACTGAAAAACAGATTGAAGGATTTTGTTTAGCTAAAAGTTTATAATTATTAGAAAGCACACTGACAACTATGTTAGTGATGCTTTTTTATTGCTTGCAATTATATATGAATTCTTGAGAAGGATCACCCCCGCCTACGCGGGGACTACACAGATATCGCAGACAAAATTATTGTGGACTGGGGATCACCCCCGCCCACGCGGGGACT
The DNA here is from genome assembly GCF_040096015.1 of Peptoniphilus hominis (ex Hitch et al. 2025). Lineage (NCBI taxonomy): Bacteria > Bacillati > Bacillota > Tissierellia > Tissierellales > Peptoniphilaceae > Peptoniphilus > Peptoniphilus hominis (ex Hitch et al. 2025). The sequence goes on from NZ_JBBMFO010000053.1 coordinate 2,075, forward strand.
ACTTATAAAAAATACTGATGACCTTGAAGGTCTTAGGATCACCCCCGCCCACGCGGGGACTACTAGCCTTTTCATCAGTTTTCTTGCCAAAATCAAGGATCACCCCCGCCCACGCGGGGACTACTATGCACTTAGGCAAAAAGGTAAGGTCGCCACGGGATCACCCCCGCCCACGCGGGGACTACTTCTTTTTGTAGCGGATTACATACTTTAAGACAGGATCACCCCCGCCCACGCGGGGACTACGGCTCTCCAGTCTGTACAACACTTACTGCTGCGGGATCACCCCCGCCCACGCGGGGACTACTGATATTTTTCCTGAATTTGAGAAAGAATTTTAGGATCACCCCCGCCCACGCGGGGACTACGTATTGAAAGTGATACTAAGGTTCTAGCTATTAGGATCACCCCCGCCCACGCGGGGACTACGAAAAACTAAAGGGCTTATTTTGCTCCCCAAGGGGATCACCCCCGCCCACGCGGGGACTACACAACTTCCCAAGTTGGATTATCGTCCTTGGCAGGATCACCCCCGCCCACGCGGGGACTACAACTGATAGCCGATATAACAACTTTAGGGTAGAGGATCACCCCCGCCCACGCGGGGACTACTCAATCTCATAAGACTCGCCCTTAGTGGCATTAGGATCACCCCCGCCCACGCGGGGACTACTAGTCTTTTCATCAGTTTTCTTGCCAAAATCAAGGATCACCCCCGCCCACGCGGGGACTACAGAAAATGCTGCAAATAAAGGCAAGGCTAATGGGGATCACCCCCGCCCACGCGGGGACTACTGGGGGTGAAAATATGTCAAAAAGAATTGCAGAGGATCACCCCCGCCCACGCGGGGACTACCAGCCTATCTATGAGCAATGGCTTACAGAGGCAGGGATCACCCCCGCCCACGCGGGGACTACGCTTTGAAACCCACACAATTACAACTCCTTTAAGGATCACCCCCGCCCACGCGGGGACTACTGCAGTAACTCAACTTGCAGACCAAGGTCAAAAGGATCACCCCCGCCCACGCGGGGACTACCTTTGACCACTTGTAGGGTTGGAGTCTGCCACAGGATCACCCCCGCCCACGCGGGGACTACTTGGTTACTATGTAGACTATGACCCATCTCCAAGGATCACCCCCGCCC
>NZ_JBBMFO010000054.1:0-3189 GCF_040096015.1 Peptoniphilus hominis (ex Hitch et al. 2025)
AATGTCCCCTATAAATTATAGGTTACATTCCGCTTAATATAATATTAAATTTGTTCCGTGTTTACGGGTTCACTTCAGATGGGTCTTTTTTCTTGCCTATTTTTATAATTTTTAAATATAAAAAATCGCTTGGCTCATAAAACCAGGCGATTTTTGATTTCTAAAAATTATTTTATAAATTGACTAAAGAATATTATCACTATAACAATAGGTGAAATATATTTTATACTTACATTCATCCATGTTCTTATAAAAGGACTTTTAATGTTTGCTGCTTCTAACAAGTTTTCCATCTTCCAGGCTCTGGCAGAGAAAAGTGCAATTAATAGACATCCTATTACTAAGATGTAATTACTTTCTACATTGTCAATAAAGGCAAAGGCTGGATCATAGAAAATAGATAAAGCTGCAATTGCAATTATTATTATGCTTGCAAGCATAAGAGCTTTTATTCTTTCAAGTTTAAATCTTTCCATAAATTGTCCTACTATTGCTTCTAATACTCCAACTGATGATGTGAAGGCTGCAATGTAAAATCCAAAGTAAAATAAAACTGAAAGGATTCTGCCAAAAGGCACAACATTAAAGGCAAGTGGAAGAGTCAAGAATGTAAGTCCAACGCCTTCTCCTGGTGTAAGCCCTGTTGCAAATACAATTGGAAGAATCATAAGTCCAGATAAAATTCCTGCAAAGACAAGGGCAAGGCAAATTACTGATGAATCCTTAAAGATGTTTTCATCTTTTTCCTTGATGTAGGAACCAAAAACCATGGAGCCAAGCATAGCTAGTCCAAGGGCAAAGAAGGCTTGACCTAGACAAGTTATTATTGAATTCATGGAGAATTTAGAAGGGTCTGGTTTAAATAAAAATGCAAGTCCCTCCTTGGCACCAGGAAGTCTAAGTCCAAAAATAATTATTACAATCATAATTACAAATAAGATTGGAATTAAAATTTTTGATACTCTTTCTATTCCCTTTTGAACTCCTAAAATAATTACTGCATCATTGAGCAAAAAGTTAATTAAGAAAAATAAAAATACCATTGGCTTATTGGCATTAAAAGTATCAAAATAATTTTGTATTCCCTCGCTTGTAAGTCCTACGAAATCTCCGCTAATAGCTCCTGCAATGTATTTTATTATCCAGGCATATATAAGTGAAGTATAACCTACAATAATAACTGCTGCTAGAGTATGAAGATAGCCTGCTAAATACCACTTAGTACCAGGTTTTAAAGTCTTGTAAGCATCTATTGCCGCATTCCCCGTTGCATAACCTATGGTAACTTCACAAGTCATAAGAGGAATCCCTATGACTAAAATAATTAAAATGTATAAAAATATAAAAATTGCTCCACCGTTTTCGCCAACTACATAGGGAAATCTCCAAAGAGTACCTATCCCAAGGGCAAGGCCAATGGCAACCATAATAAATCCAAGGATTGATGAAAATCCTTCATTTTGTTTTGACATACGCTCCTCCTTTTTCATATACTAAAAATAGTATCATAAAATTTATATTTTTTAAATAGATAAAAGCCCTAAAGTGTTTTTCCCAGCTAAATTTTTTAATTTATTTTTCTTCAATTAAGGGTATAATTTTAGCAGGTGATAATATGAAAAAAGACATTGAATATGTAAAACTTGTTACTTCAACTAATAAACTTTTATTTGACGAAATCTGTGCCTTCCTAGAGGACAATTCCATCCCATATTTTGTTAAAGACGAAGGCGATTATATGAGGCTCATCTCTGGATTTTCTCTTTACGAAAAGGGCATCTATGTCTCTGAAGATGACTTTGACAAGGCCAACGAACTCTTAGTTTATTTTATGAATGACAACGACGATACTGAAGATCTAAATTTTGATTAATAATTTTTGTTTAAACTTTTCATAAAAATAAAAAAAAGCTGATGCAGATTTTTTGCGTCAGCTTTTTTGTCTTATAAAAATTTTTTCTATTCAGTTGTCAAAAAAGTTCACAAGGTCTTTAAATACCTTGTCCCTGTCCTCTTCCCTAAAAATTTCATGCTTCATATTCTCATAAAGCTTGGCTTCAATATTCTTGTAGCCAACCTTTTTTAGGGCATCAATTGAACTTTCAAAGCCACTTTCTCCGCCGATTACCACGTCATCCTTACCTGCAAGGAATAAAATTTTAAGATTTGGATTCTTGCACTTAAAGTTTTTAAAATTATTGAGTTCCTTTACACCTTCAAAAACGGCAAGATATCCGCGATTTTTAAAAACTTTAGGCATAAGAGGATCACTCTTTGCATCATCAATGTTATCTTGACTGTAACTTAACCAGTCCCAATTTAATTTCTCGCCAGTGTATAATTTTTTTAGGATAAAAACTGTTCTCTCTTCACCAAAATAAAAATTTATAAAATTTCCAATAAAAATTGCAAGGGAAACTTCTGGAATATAATTTGGTGGACCAGACAAGACTAGCTTATCAATTAAATCATCTGCCTCTTCAAGATAAATTCTTCCAAAAACTGTGCCAAGGGAATGCCCCACCAAATAAATTTCTTTGTCTGGAAACTTCTCTTTAAGAGCCCTTGTAATTGCAATATTATCGTCAACAACTTTTTCAACACCGTCAATGTAGCCGAAGGTGTACTTGTCAGAAAGGGATGCCCCGTGACCTCTGTTGTCAGATATAAAGACGCTGTAATTATTTTCATTTAAAAATTTAATTAGATGAAAATACCTTTCCTTGTGCTCCAAGGCTCCGTGAATAATTTGCACAAGAGCCTTGGGATTTTCCACTGGGAAAAATGCAGCACTAAGAATAAAATCATCATAGGACTTAACCTTAAGGCTCTTGCAGTTTGGAAGCTCATAAAAATCTTTTACATTTCCAAAGTTTTGAAGATCTTGTCTTTGGCCACTGACCTCTTCATCTTTAAATATTAAATCACATTTTAAATTCACGCCTTCATTTTGACTTAAATTGTTTGACTTTCTGTAATGAATTTGCGGAAGCAAAAGAATTATTAAAATAAGTAAAATAATAAAATAAACCATTTAACACCTCAATCTAATTATAGCAAAAGAAAAATAAAAATCTTCCCTTTAAAGAAAAAAAGAAGAACCACCTGGTCCTGAACTGACCCCCAAAAGTTGGACTTAAAAACCAACATAAGGAGGTCAGTTTTTTAATGGCAAAATACAAAACAGAA
>NZ_JBBMFO010000055.1:0-3003 GCF_040096015.1 Peptoniphilus hominis (ex Hitch et al. 2025)
CCTGCTAGTGCTAGTTTTTCTCCTTCTGTGTAGACTAGTTTTGTTGGTTGTTCTTTTACTACCATCTTTTCTACATGAGCTGGATCAAAGGCTGAATTATTGTATATAGCATAAAATGTTGTGTTTTCAGTAATAATCTCATCTTGCATATTATTAATTACTGGTCCATCTTTAGACTTTGACCATCCTGAAAAATCTGATCCTTCTAATTCGGTTCCAGCAGGAATTGTTATGCTATTAATACCTGCCCAAGTTTCCCCAAGTTTCATTGAGTGACCAATAATTTGTTCGTCTGGTGCTTTTCCTGCTTTCCAAGTACCACCATTTGCATCAAAATTTACTTTTAGCTCTTGACGCATTTGGAATCGCCACAAGTGATTGTTATCTCCTACTAGGTTGTAGAAATATGTTGGATATGTGTTTTGTACAGGTTGTCCATTTACAATAATCCATTTTGTAAATGATGGTATTTTTCCTTGTTTTGTATTTGTTAAGTCTACATTTCCATTTGCACCTTCATAATAGTTAAACCTACCTTTAGCCTTAGCCCCTTGTCCCGGCGACATTGTTAGAGCACCCTCATTAATAGCACCTGTCGGAATAAAATCCTGCATACCAATGTGGTTGCCTTCCATATCATATTCATCAATATATCTAGGTGTCTTATCGCAAATAGAACCATATTTAAGATTTTCTTTAAATACTTCTATTTTTTCTTCCTTGTTTACCCCAGAGAAGATACTTGCATTAATGCTTGGCCTTGTAGAGCTATCATTGTCATACCATTCCGCTGTATAAGCAGGCATAGAAATTTGTGTAACAACAAAATAGTAACACTTTCCGCCCGTAATGTCCTTATTAGAAAATTTACCAGATACTCTAGCATTTGCTACTAACTTATTTTCAAAAACTATTGCACATCCAATATTTTCATCTCCTACTTGATAGTCATCTGTGGTGATAAATTGATTATTGTGTCCATCAAGCTTACTGCCTGCAGGAGCTGGTTCAGTAACCACTGCTTTAGCTATAGTTACTCCTGTTCTTGGTCCTTCACCTAATATAAGTTTTGCTTCAAATCCATCTTTTGGAAATTTCATATCATCAAAAGTCATATCGTCTGTTTGCCAAACTAGACCAGCTGAAGCATTGATAAGTTGTCCTGCACCTGGTTTAGTTGGTACATTTGGCTTAATAGAAAATAAACCAAACATTGATTTATTTTTTGTTTTTGAATCTAATGGACCGATAGGGACATAAAAATAAGATTTACCACCTATCTCTCTTGTCTCTATTTTTAGCTCTCCATCTGCTTCTGTGACATTATTTTCCTTTGCAAAAGCATTTAAAGGAATTGTTGTCAATAGCATAAGAACAGCTAATAATAAGCTAATTACTTTTTTGTTCATTCTCTTTTTCTCCTTATATAATGTATTTAATGTTAAAGGTAACCTATAAACCTTTTTTACTAAATATTGTTATTAGATAGAGGGTACTCACTCTCTCCTTGAGATTTAATCTCATAATTGAAAGAATGAGCCCTCTTTCCATTTTTAATTAAACTATTTAGACACAACTGTTGCAAAAATTTCTTGAGTTTTGTATCCTTTCATTTCTCCTATTATTTTATAAACATCGCCTTTTTCCACTTTGTCATTTAGTATTATAGTTACAACCCCTAAGTCATTAGTGTAAGCTTCTTTGATAACTTTACCGCCTTTTATAAGGGTTATTTTCACTTCTGGAATGGATGTTCTGACGATTATCCCAGTTTCACCAGCTGATAAAGTATCTGCAAAAAGGTCAAAAGAATTTCCTGTGTAAATCGCCGTGAATGTTTCTTCTGTTACATTTCCTTTTGTTGGTACTTCTTTATCCCATTTGTCAAATTCTTGTGTTGCGTCTTTGTATTTTGCTTTTGCTGGAATTTCATCTGTTACTTCTCTATCTGTCCATGCTGTGTTTTCTAGTACGTCGAGATATTTGTATCTGTTCCTTCCATCTATTGTGTTGCCATCGCCTGCGTCAAAGGTTACTCTTACGCGGCCTGTTGGCACTGTTCCTGGATTTACTGGATCTGGTACTACAACTTTTGGAATTGTAGTTGTTGTTTCGAATTCTGCATTTATTGTCATGTTGCCATTAATTGCTGTGTTTGCATCTAATGCTGGATTCCATCCTGTAAACATAAATCCTGCTTTTGCTGTTACTTCTGGTGCGTCATTTGCTAGGTCAGCTAATGTTTTGCCTGCTGTCTTTGGTACATAGAATGTGTTCTTAGCATCTATTGTTCCTTTTGTTTGATCTGCTGCAAATGTTACTGTCCAGTTTTTAGCTTCGTCTGGATTTGGTGTTACACTTGGATCTACTGGTCCCACAATTGGATCTTGTGGTGTAGTTGTTGTTTCAAATGTTGCATTTACTGTTAGGTTTCCATTAATTGATGTCTTTGCATCTAATGCTGGATTCCATCCTGTAAACATAAATCCTGCTTTTGCTATTACTTCTGGTGCGTCATTTGCTAGGTCAGCTAATGTTTTGCCTGCTGTCTTTGGTACATAGAATGTGTTTTTAGCATCTATTGTTCCTTTTGTTTGATCTGCTGCAAATGTTACTGTCCAGTTTTTAGCTTCGTCTGGATTTGGTGTTACACTTGGATCTACTGGTCCCACGATTGGATCTTGTGGTGTTACCTTTGCATTTACTGTTAGATTTGCTGTTTCATCTTGCAAGCTTCCTTTAGTTAGTGCTACAGGTTTTCCATTGTCTGCTAATGTTAAAGCTGTATCATTTGCTGGTTCTGCTGTGATTCCATTAGCTGCAAAGTCTTTAAATGCTACATCTTTTGTTACGCCTTGATTGTCTGTTAGTGTTACAACTAGTCCTGCTAGTGCTAAGTTTTCTCCTTCTGTGTAGATTAGTTTTGTTGGTTGTGTCTTTACTACCATCTTTTCTACATGAGCTGGATCAAATACTTTTTCATTTACTGTTAAGGCTTCTGTT
>NZ_JBBMFO010000056.1:0-2980 GCF_040096015.1 Peptoniphilus hominis (ex Hitch et al. 2025)
AAAATGTAATGAGCCAGTTGGAAAAAGAAACTAAGAAAAAAGAACAGGTAGAAAACAAAATTAAGCAACTAAGACAAAAGAAATCACAGCTAAAAAGAAAGGCGGACACGAAACGAAAAGTAGAAAAAGGAGGCGTGTTTGAGAAATTTGAAAAACAGATAACCGGAGCAGAAGAAAATACAGATAATGATTTAATCTATGCCTTTTTAGATTATGTGCTTTCCGATAATCGAAATAGAGAAAAGCTAAAAGAACTTACAGAAATTCATTTAAAAGAAAAAGAAAACTCTTTAGAAGAAAATCCAAATCTTAAAGAGGAAAATGCAAATGATGATTTTGAAGAACTGGCAGAGGAAGAACAAGAAAAACAGAAAATGTATTAGAAACTAAGATGGAGCAAAGTGAGAAACATTTTAACACTTTTCTTTTTTGTGGATTTGAAAAATCTACAAAAAACAAAGTTCACAGGGGTCTAAGGGGGAGTAGCCCCCTTGAACAAATAAAAATGCTTTAGCGTTTTTGTTTCCTTAGCGGAGCTATAAGCTTTCCGCAGGAACGCAAAGCATCGTAGTCAAACGGTGTATCTTTGCGCCCTTTGAAAAAGGGAGCGAAGATACGACCTGAACATTAGGATAGTAAAATCCCAAAATTGAAAACAGATAAAGGAGGAAAAGACAATGGAAATCAAAAGTTTGCATACCCATGTAGATATTGTGGCAAGATCAAAAGGGCATAGCGTGATTGCAAAAGCTGCATACAATGCAAGAGATAAATTACAAGATGAATACTATGGAAAAACACATGACTATTCTAAAAAAGAAGACCTTGTATTCTCAAAAATATTTCTGCCGGAACATATCCCGAAAGAGTTTTCAAACAGAGAATACCTATGGAATAGTGTTGAAAAAATAGAGAAAAGTAAAAATTCACAACTTGCAAGAAATCTGCTCTTTACACTTCCAAGAGAATTAAATGAACAGGACAGAATAAAATTAATCAGCGAATTTATAGAAGAAAACTTTACTTCTAAAGGTATGATAGCAGACTGTAATATTCATAATCCTATGGCAAGCGATCATGAAGAACAACCACACGCCCATATCCTACTTACCCTTAGAGAAATAGACGAAAAAGGGAATTGGAAACCGAAATGCAGAAAAGAATATATCCTTGATGAAAACGGAGGAAAGATAAAACTGAAAAGCGGAAACTATAAATCAAGAAAAGTAAATTTGAACGATTGGAACAAACCTGACAAAGCAAAAGAGTGGAGAGAAAACTTTTCAAAGAAAGCAAACGAATACTTGGCAAGAAACAACATAAATAAAAGGATAGATCCACGCACCTTTAAAGAACAAGGCAGAGAAGAACTCCCGCAAATTCATTTAGGCACAAGCAGTTATCAGATGGAGAAAAAAGGCATACAGACAGAGAGAGGAAACCAAAACAGAAAAATCATCGCCTTGAATTTAGAATTTAGAAAATTAAAAGAGGAGCTATCCAAACTTACGTCTTGGATAGGCTCGTTACTTGGAAGTCTGCAAGTAAAATATGATGAATACAAACAGGAGAAAAAAGAAGAATATGAGAACAAGGCGGAACTCTTTAATCTCTATGAGTACATCAGTATTTATTATGACTTACAGGGAGAAAAAGCAAGAAAGTTAAATCCCTATGCAAGCAACAAAAAGATAGGTGCAGACCTAAGACGATTTTCCAAAGCAAGAATATATCTGAAAGGCAACAATCTTAAAACCATAGCCGATCTACAAGAAAAGATAAGCACATTACAATCCCAAAATAAGAAAATTAGTCAAGACATTAAGGCGAAAACCACAAGAATAGAAAACTTAAATAAATGCTTTGCCTATGCGGACATCATCAAGGATAACAAAAAAGTCTTTGAGGAATGGAACAGTAAATCCCTATTCAAAGACAGCTTTTACAATTCCCATAAAGATGAGATAGATAAATATAAAAGAGCAAGGGCAATTCTTGAAAAGATAACAGGCTCATCGGCGATTAAGTCTAAAGACTGGAAAAAAGAAATCCAAACCCTTGAAGATGAAATATCGAGACTCAACAGACAATCACAATCAATCAAAGAAGAGTACGAAAGTATCAACCATATCAAGTATGCAGTCAAGACAGTCAATGAGGATTATGGAATAGATTTATCCATTGAGATTGACAAGGCAATCAAGAGAGGAGAAAAACAAAGTGTCATTGCACAGATTAAGAAATATCAGGAGCAACAAGAAGCCTACGAAAAACGAAAGGAAAAGACAAAGAACTATTACAGGAATGAGGAAAGATGAAGTCCCAAAATGGGATAACATCGTAAATAAGATAAGCAGACGCACTGTTTCGGTGCATAAGAGGAACGAAAGGAGAGAAAAATGGCAGATAACAGAAGATACTATTGGTTAAAGCTGAAAGAAGATTTTTTTACAGACAAGAGAATAAAAAGACTAAGAAGAATATCAGGAGGAGATACCTATACAATCATTTACCTCAAATTGCTTTTGCTTAGCCTAAAAGATAGTGGAAAACTGTATTATGACGGAGTAGAAACAGACTTTATCAAAGAGCTTGCCTTAACGATTGATGAAACAGAAGATGATGTAATGGTTACAGTGAACTATCTTATGGCACAAGGATTGATGGAGATAATCACAGAAAATGACGAGTATTTTTTAACAGAAATCCCAAGTCTTATAGGTTCAGAAACAGCGTCTACAAGGCGTTCGAGAAAATCGAGAGGACAAAAAGCGTTGCAATGCAACACTAATGCAACACATTGCAACCTTTTGCAACAAAATTGCAACGGAGATATAGAGAAAGAAATAGATATAGAGTTAGAAAAAGAGGGGGAGATAGAAAAAATATCCCCCGTTTTTTACGGAGAATATAAAAATGTTTCCTTAACTGATGAAGAATATGGAAAATTAAAGGATAAAATGCAATGTCATAGGGATAA
>NZ_JBBMFO010000057.1:0-2872 GCF_040096015.1 Peptoniphilus hominis (ex Hitch et al. 2025)
GAAAGTAATAAAATAATACCAGAACTAGTAAACTACCAGTCCTGGTATTAGGTCCAACTTTATGGGGTCACCACAAAGCTGATGTGGACTTTTTATGCAATAAATTATAAGTTATTTAAAATATCATGGTGACCTATATCGATTAAAAAAATAAGTTCGTCATCTTGGTAGAACCAAATAATTCTTATGTCCATATTGATTGATGATTCCCAAGTATTGTCTAAACCTTTAATTTTTTTAGTTCTTAGAGATGGGTGAGTAGGATTTTCTATAAAAATTTTTAATTTATTTTTAAACTGATTTTTTTCTGCGTTAGATAACTTTTTATAATGTTTTAAAAAATTTTTTGAATAGGTAATTTTAAAAGACATTATTTATCCAACTCTTCAAATAAAGAATCCAGAGAATCAAAAACTGGTTGCTGTCCATTTTTTATGTTTTCTTTAATTTCTTCCACAGATTCTTTTATATTTTCAATAACATGGCTGGGATAAATTGCAACGGGAACAAGTATTATTTTTCCATCGTCTTCAAGGATTTCAAACTGGTCGCCTTGACTTAATTTCATGGAATTAATAATATCCTTGGGTATAGTTACTTGTGACTTTGCTTTTAATTCAACTAACATGAGATCCTCCTTTGTTAGAAAATCATACTTTCTAACAAAATTATATTTCTGAAAATCTTATAAGTCAAGTAAAAAAATTTACAAAAAAATTTACAAGTAAAAAAAGACCAGCTCGTGAAATTATTTCATAAGCTGGCATCTTTTTACATATTATTTTTTAATTTTTCATTTAATCTTGCTATGTCCCTCTTGGCAAGTGTGTATTCAACAAACCAAATTACAAGATAGATTAAAAGGTAAATGCCAAGGAAGATGGCAAGGGACAAAGAGGACTTTTGGAACCAGTAGAGCTTGTAACCCACAAAAACCATGGTGGAAGCAGTTAAGAGAAAGTGAATGATGGTTCTTGTAAGTATTGACAATTTTTCTTCTTCAAAAATTTCAGAGGCAAAGCCAAAGACCATGCCAAGAAGTCCAGAAAGACAAATGGACAAAAAGCTTGCCGCAAAGACTGACTTAGAACTTTCTATTAAGCTTGGGTTTGCAATAGAAAAATCCCCATCAGTAAAAATATAGGACATAATTAGGGAAATGACAAGCAAAACAAATTCACAAACCAAAAGACCATTTACCATTCGACTAATAATTTTTTTCATAAAATCACCTCATATACCTAGAGTAGTTTTAATTTTTTTCACATATCTTCGAGATACGAAGGTCTTGGATTTATTTTTCATAGTGACAGAAATAGTTCCAGAGTAGGACAAGTCAAAGCTATCAACTAAGTTTAGGTTAATGAGTTCAGAGTTTGAAATCCTAACAAAATTTTTTGCCTTCAAAATTTCTTCCAGCTGATAAATTCTCTTTTTCACTAAATATTTTTCATGGAGAGATTCGGCAAAGACCCTTGAATCCTCTGTGTAAATCCTGTAAATTTTTGCAGGCTTTAAAATTTTTATCTTCTCATCAAGAAAACCAATTAACAAATTTTCAGAATTTTCTAGCACAAAGGACTTCAGCCTTAAAACTTCTTCTGTAACTTTGTCTGTGTAGACGAGAGCCTTGGGCGTCTTATAATTTTCATCAATTTTAATTTCAAAATCCATTTCTGACCTCCTTTACCTATAATATAAACCTTGGAAAGAAAAAGTAAATAAAACTTCTCTAAGTGGTTAAAAAATTTACCTAAGTGGCAAAAGAAAAAGTGCAGGAAGCTTCCCGCACTTAATCTAATAAAATTCCCCTTAAAAATCCGTGAAGGAGATGGTCGCCATTTTCGTCATAGACGTCAGAAACTATGTCGATAAAATTTTTGCCACGCTTATTTTCTACATTTTCAACAAGGTTTACACACTTAATTTTTCTTCCAGTGTAAGCCTTTTTTATAAAATCAAACTCCATGCGATACATCAAAATATCGTAGTCGCCGCCAATTTTATTAGTAAGACTTGCAGTTAAGAGACCCTGCAAGAGGTACTCGCCCTTATCGTTGGGACTTTCGTGGTGCTTGCCCCAGAAGTTTGCATTGGCTGCGTAGTCTCTCAAATCTTTTTCAGTAAAAACTCTTTCGTATATAACTTCGTCACCCTTATTTAATCTCATAAAAACACCTCATTCATAATATACCCAATAAATAAAATAAATTTGGGTAAAATAAAAGAGAGGTGTTAAAGTGAAAAAAATTTTATTATACGGATTAGAAGAAGAAAAGACAAAAATCACAGAAAAAGTGGCGAGAGAATTTGGCATTGAAATAAATAAAATCGCAAAAAATAATTTAGACAAAAAAGTTGGCCACCTCTTTGATTTAGATTTAAGAGAAAATGATATTGTTGAAGATGAAAATAAACTAATGGTATTTTCTGACTTCGACAGGAACATTTTGCAAGACTTTTTAATTGCCCTAAAAAAAGAGGGAGTAATGGTGGACCATAAGTGCGTCCTCACAGAGACTAATGCTAACTGGACATTTGCCTTTTTAATGGGTCACATTGCTGATGAGCACAGAGTTGTCACAAAATTTAGAGAGCTTGGTGGGCTGGTAAAAATTGCCTTAGATAGACTTGAAGATGACAAGGACGACGAACTCATGGACCTAGTAGAAAGAGCCATAGAAAATAAAAATAGGGAACTCGACGAGGAAAAACTTGACTCAGCCATAAAAGATTTGAGAGAAAAATTAAATATTAAGTAAAAGAGAAAAAGAAAAATATAATCGGTGCAAAATATGATGTGTACCCATAAAACTGGACACAATATTTAATTAACTAATTGTAGTGGATGTTAACCTATACTTTGTAGGTG
>NZ_JBBMFO010000058.1:0-2322 GCF_040096015.1 Peptoniphilus hominis (ex Hitch et al. 2025)
GTGAACAAAAGCAAAAAATAATGTGCTTTAGCACCAGCTGTGAAAATTGGTGCACGAGAAAGAAAGTTCAAAGCATGGAATGCTGCCGGTAACAGCCCCTTATAGGGGCAAAACAAACCACCGGCTTAGCCGGTGGTTATGATTGAAATAAATTTTGAATAAAAATCACAAGACTTGTTGACTCTTACTCAACTTGTGTTATAATGCTTAAAGCTAAAAAAGGAGAGTAATATGAGGCTTAGAAAAAAACATTTTGCAATCCCTGAAATGCGCGAAAATCCTTATGTTTTCTTTAATGGCCAAGAAAATAAGGGAAGATGGAGCGAGATTTTTGGCAACGACAATCCCATTTATCTTGAAATTGGCGCAGGCAAGGGTACTTTTACTATAGAATCAGCAAAGAGAAATAAAGATATTAATTATATAATGGTAGACATTGAAACTAATGCACTAATTTATGCCACTCGAAAGATCCTAGATGAAGAGCTTACAAATGTGAGGGCAATGCCAATTAATGCGGAAAATATTTTGGATTATTTCGACAAAAATGAGATAAGTAGAATTTACATCAACTTTTGCAATCCCTGGCCAAAGTTAAAACACAAGAAGAGAAGGTTGACTTTCCCAAGATTTTTAGAAAAGTATAAGGTCATTTTAAAGCCGAAATCACAAATATATTTTAAGACTGATGACTTAGAACTTTTTGAGGAAAGCTTGGACTACTTTAGTGACTGCGGCTTCTCAACGCTAGTGGAAGAGTTTGACATGAAGCTAGAAGAATATCCAGAAAATATAGTCACAGAATATGAGAGAAAGTTTAGAAAATTAAACCAAAAAATAAAATTTGGCGTCTTTGAATATTATGTTAACTAAAATATTATTTTGATTGACAATAAACCATGGGAAATATATAATTACTTCAGGAGTTGAAGACATGGATATTATTGAATTGAAAGAAAAAGTAAAAAATGGACACAATGTTACAAGAGATGAAGCCATAGAATTATATAAGGGCGATTATGAAACCTTGACTAAGGCAGCAGATGAACTTAGAGAATATTTCTGTGGCAATGACTTTGATGTCTGTACCATTATAAATGCAAAAAGTGGTAGATGCTCTGAGAACTGCAAATTTTGTGCGCAATCAGCCCACTACAACACACATATAAAAGAATACGACCTCTTAGATGAAGAGACAATTGTAAAGGACGCCTTAGACAAATACGAAAGAGGCATACCCAGATACTCAATGGTAGCTAGTGGCAAGGGACTTACAGCAAAAGACATTGACAAAATCTGCAGCATAACTAGAAAAATTCATGAAAAAGCACCAGAAATAAAAGTCTGCATATCAGGAGGAATAATCTCTGAAGAATCCTTTGAAAAATTAAAGGATGCAGGCATAACAAGAATTCACAATAACCTAGAAACATCAAGGAACTTCTTCCCAGAAATATGCACAACCCACACTTATGACCAAAAGATCAATACAATTAAGGCAGCTCAAAAAGCAGGAATGGAAATTTGTTCCGGCGGTCTAATAGGTCTTGGCGAAGACTTTACAGATAGAATTGACATGGCACTACAACTAAGAGAGCTTGGTGTACACTCAGTCCCAGTAAACCTCTTAAACCCAATAAAAAACACACCTTTAGAAAACAACGAGCCCCTTTCCATGGAAGAAGTAAATAGAACTTGTGCAAGCTTTAGATTTATACTTCCCAAGGCACTAATAAGACTAGCTGGAGGAAGATCTTTAATGGAAGAATTTGGCTTATCAGCCTTTAAGTCAGGAGCAAATGCAGCAATATCTGGAGTCCTCCTAACAACAAAGGGCGCAAGTATAGAAGAAGACATGGAAAGATTTAAAAAACTAGACTATACTGTAAAAGCAGTGTAAAGAAATTCGTCAAAATATTTATTAAAAAATACTTGACAAAGAAAGATATAAATAGTAATATAAAACAGCTGTAACAAATGCAGCTGTTATTTTTTTAAATAAGAATAAATATAAATTAAAAAAATCTTAAAAAGCAGTTGACATTGACTTTGTGAGATGCTAAACTATAATAGTTGCCTCATAGAGACAGCGTGGCTTTTGTAAAGGTCGAGTAAAAAACAATTTAAAAAATTGTAAAAAAAGCTTGACAAAAATAATTTGCAAGAGTACAATAAATAAGCTACTTCAAAAAGTGGCGATGAAACATGATAATTAAATAGTGTGAAGATAAAAAGATTCGCAATAGAATCACAGATTCGTAAAAGAATCACAAAGCAAACCAGAAATTCGTTTAGTTTTGAGAAAACTAATGAGTCATACAA
>NZ_JBBMFO010000059.1:0-2188 GCF_040096015.1 Peptoniphilus hominis (ex Hitch et al. 2025)
TTAGGATTTAATGTTCAGTGGGATAATGAAAACAGAACAGTAATCCTAATTGATAAAGAAAATGTAGTTAAAATTCCAGTAGATACAAACAAAATCATCGTAAACGGAAAAGTTTATGAAAGTGATGTAAAACCAGTCATTAGAAATGACAGAACAATGCTACCAATAGCAAATATAGCAAGAGCATTGGGCTTAAAAGATGGCAAGGATATTTTCTGGAATGGAAATACAAAGGAAGTACTAATTACAAGAGAAGTTGCAAAATAATAACTTCAAAGCTAACAAGACTTTGAATATTTTTACAAATCTAATTTATAAGTCTTAGACAAGTAAATATTTGCTAAATTTTAGCAATAAAAGAAGGAACTGAGCCAAGTGCTTAGTTCCTTTTTAAATAAGAAAATAAAAACAAAAAACTAAAAAATGGAAAATAAAGACAAGATTACCAAGAAAATTTTTAGGATAGAAAATAAATATTGACAAAAACTAATAAAATGGAGAAGAGAAGAAAAAATATAAAAAAAGAAAGAAAATCAAAAGACAAAATAGCCTGATAAAACATATTATTTAACATTATTAAATACAATTCTTTAATCACAGACTAAATTATATTAAAGCAGTAAATAATCATAGATACTTATAAATAATAGGCTATTGACAAAAATACAAGGGGGGGGTAGAATAGAACTAGGTATGAATTATTTTTGTGTAAGCTAGAAAGGAGACTCAGGTATAGATAGGATATAATAGATTTTTAAAAATATAAGGAGGAAAGAAAAGAAGAAAACAAAAAATGGGGAATAAAAGATGATAAAAATAAAAATTGGAGGTAAAAAATGAAAGCAAAAAGTAAAAGAATAATGGGGTTATTTCTTGCCCTAGTTATGCTCTTAGGTTGTCTACCTTTTAATATCATAGAAACCTATGCAGCAGAAGGAGATGTAAAAATTGATGAAATAAACTTCCCTGATGCTAATTTTAGGAAGTATGTAGCGGATAATTTTGACACAGATTCATCGAAAGGCGTTTTAAGTCAAGAAGAGCTAAATGCAGTTACCAAAATTGATGTTAACAACAAAAAAATTGTTGACTTAAAAGGAATCGAGTTTTTTAAAAACCTTGTAAGTTTATCTTGTAATAGTAACCAAATAACAAGATTAGATTTAAGCCAAAACCAGAAACTTGAATATTTATATTGTATCTCAAACCAACTGACGGAATTAAACTTAAGCAAAAACCCAGAACTTACTCATCTATGGTGTGGCCATAACAAATTAGCAAAATTAGATGTAAGCAAAAACACCGCTCTTACTAGTCTGTTATGTAACAATAACCAATTAACAGAATTAGATGTAAGCAAAAACACCGCACTTATGAGTTTATCTTGTGGCAATAACAAATTAACAGCATTAGATGTAAGCAAAAACACCGCCCTTACTAGTTTAACTTGCAACAGTAACCAATTAACAGAATTAGATGTAAAGAACAACGCAAAACTTAATACTCTATTGTGTGGCAATAACAAATTAACAGCATTAGATGTAAGCAAAAACACCGCTTTTCAGCGTATTGATTGTAGCAATAACCAACTAACAGTTTTAAAACTACCTAATACTCAATTATTCTTGAAAGAATTAAATCAAAAATATAATATAAGTGTCCCTAAAGGAAACTCAATCATAGATTTTCCTAAAGGATTTGATGCAAATAAAATCCAAGGTACAATAGCTGGACTAACTGTAACAGCTGATGGAATTGAATGGGATGAAAAGACAGAAGTAAAAAGCTTTAAATATAAAGTATGTGAAAGTCCCGAAGAGATCATTGATGTTGAGGTAATGCTTAATCAGGTTGCAAATCCAGCATTAGAAGCTGCAGAGGCATTAGTTGAGAAAGCAGAAACAGACAAGACAGAAGAGAATTATACAAAAGCTAAGGAAGCAGTAGATGCATTGGCTAAAGGTAGCGGAAAAACTGGACTAGAAACACGTTTAACAGATTTAAGAAAATCATTAGATGAACTAAAAACTGCAAAAGACGCAGCCAAAGAAGAAATAAAAGATTTAAATCTAACACCAGAAGAAAAGACAGCAGCAGACAAAGCAATAGATGAAGCAACAGATAAAGCTGGAGTAGACAAAGCAGTAGAAGAAGCAAAAGAAAAAGCGGCAGCAAATGACAAAAAAGC
>NZ_JBBMFO010000060.1:0-2051 GCF_040096015.1 Peptoniphilus hominis (ex Hitch et al. 2025)
GGAATTTTAACTACATTTTCTTTATCAATTAGGATTACTGTTCTGTTTTCATTATCCCACTGAACATTAAATCCTAAGGCTTCTGCTACAAATCTAATTGGTAGCATTGTTCTGTCGCCTTCAATAAATGGTGCAATGTCCATAAATACTTTTTGGTCTACGCCATCTACTGATTTAATCATTTCTTTAGAACCTATTACTAACTTTGCTTCTAGTTTTACAAGATTTGATTTTGCTGCTGTTACCTTTGTTGTACTAGCTGGTCCATAACTATATGTCCAGTATGATCTATGCCAGTAATCGCGATCTCTGTCTCCAGCTGGATTAGGTGTAGGAGTTGGTGTAGGTGTAGGTGGTGTTTGTCCTCCAGCTGATTTTTCTTTAGCTTCTTCTACAACTTTTGCTACTTCGCCCTTTGTCTTTGCATCGTCAACTTGTTTTTTATACTTATCTTTTTCTGTGTCACTTAGGTTAGGTAGCTTGTCGATTTCTTTCTTAGCTTGGTCTTTGTCATCAGTTGTTGCAGGAAGAGCTTTTTCTTTTTCTTCTGCTTCTTTGGCTTTTTTATCTGCTTCTTTTTGTGCCTTATCTGCAGCTTCTTTTGCTTTATTAGCTTCTTCTGCTGCCTTTGCTGCGTCATCTGCTGCCTTCTTAGCTTCTTCTTTTGCAGTTTCTTCAGCTGCTTTTGCTTCTTCAGCTGCTTTCTTAGCTTCTTCGGCTGCTTTTTCTGCTTCAGCTTTTGCTTCTTCAGCTTTTTTTGCTAATTCTGGGTTATTTGGCTCTTCCTTTGCTGCTTCTTCAGCTTTCTTTGCTTCTTCTGCTGCCTTTTCTGCTTCCTTAGCTTTTTCTTCTGCTTCTTTTGCTTTTTCTTCTGCTTCCTTAGCTTTTTCTTCAGCTTCCTTTGCCTTTTCAGCTGCTTCTTCAGCTTTCTTTTCTGCTTCTTTTGCTTTTTCTTCTGCTTCAGCTTTTGCTTTTTCTGCTTCAGCTTTTGCTTCTTCAGCTGCTTTCTTTGCTTCTTCGGCTTCTTTTTTTGCTTTGTCTGCTGGGTCTGATGCCTTTTCTTCATCTTTTTCCTTAGCTTCGTCTACAGCAGTTTTTACTTCTTCTTTTGTTGTTGCGTTATCTACCTTATCTTTTGCGTTTTTCTTTTCGTCGTCACTTAGATTTGGTAGCTTGTCTATTTCTTCTTTGGCTTTGCCTTTTTCTTCTTCAAGAGCTTTTTCGGCTGCTTCTTTATTTTCTTTGTCCTTTTCCTTAGCTTCGTCTACAGCAGTTTTTACTTCTTCTTTTGTTGTTGCGTTATCTACCTTATCTTTTGCGACATTCTTTTCGTCGTCGCTTAGGTTTGGTAACTTGTCTATTTCTTCTTTTGCTGCTTTTTTGTCTTCTTCTGTTGCAGTATTTTTCTTTTCTGCTTCATTAGCTTTTTCTTCTGCTTCTTGTTGTGCCTTATCTGCAGCTTCTTTTGCTTCCTTAGCTTCTTCAGCTGCTTTTTCTGCAGCTTTCTTTGCGTCTTCTGCTTCTTTTTTTAGTTTTTCTTTTTCTGCTGCATCTTCTTCAGCTGCTGCTGCTTTTTCTGCTGCTTCTTGTTTTGCTTTTTCTGCTGCTTCTTCTGCTGCTTTCTTTGCTGCTGCTTCTTTTGCTGCTTCTTCAGCTTTTTTTGCTTCTTCTGCTGCTTTCTTTGCTGCGTCTGCTGCTTCTTTTGCTGCTTCTGCTGCTTTCTTTTCTGCTTCTGCCTTCTTTGCTGCGTCTTGTTCTGCTTCTGCTGCTTTTTTTGCTTCTTCTGCTGCTTTTGCTTTCTTTTCCGCTTCAGCTTTTGCTGCGTCTGCTGCTTCTTTTGCTGCTTCTGCTGCTTTCTTTGCATCTTCCGCTTCTTTTTTTGCTTTTTCTGCTGCTGCTCTTGCGTCTTCTAATTCTTTTGCTAGTTTTTCTTTTTCTTCTGCTTCTTTATCTTTTTTGTCATTTGCTGCTGACTTTTCTTTTGCTTCTTCTACTGCTTTGTCTACTCCAGCTTTATCTGTTGCTTCGTCTATTGCTTTGTCTGCTGCTGT
>NZ_JBBMFO010000061.1:0-2018 GCF_040096015.1 Peptoniphilus hominis (ex Hitch et al. 2025)
TTAGCGTCTAAGTATGGATTTTTACATAAAGAAAGAGACTCGAATTAACGAGTCTCCCCAATATTTGACATAGAGCCTAAATAATTTAATTAAAATTATAAAAAAGACTGCCCTAGTGGCAGTTTTTTAATGCAAAAAACTCGGGGTCTTCCCGAGTTTTCTTTTATCCTATAAAAAATATTTTTATAAAATTTTAGTGGTATTTATTTTCGATGGGGTCGTGAAATTTTACAACTTCAGCTGGCACTCCAACGGCAGTTGAGTTGGCAGGGATGTCTGTGAGGACAAGGGCACCTGCTCCAATTTTAGCCCCGTCGCCAATTTTTACTGGACCAAGGACAGTGGCACCTGTTCCAATTATTACATTGTTGCCCACTGTTGGGTGTCTCTTCTTTTCCTTTTCATTTCCCGTACCGCCCAGAGTTATGTTGTGATACATGTGACAGTTGTCGCCAATTTCTGCAGTCTCTCCTATGACCACAGCCATGCCGTGGTCGATAAAGAGATTTTTGCCGATTTTTGCACCAGGATGAATTTCAATTCCAGTTTTTTTGCGAGACCTTTGGGAAATCCATCGGGCAAGAGTGGTATGGTTTTTTTCATAAAAGTAGTGGGCAATTCTGTGGCGAATCATGGCTGACACAATGGGATACATAAATATAGCTTCAAATAAGCTTTTGCAAGCGGGATCTTCTCTTAAAATAAATTTCCCATAGGATTTTAATTCTTTAAAAAAATTAGTCATTTTTAAATAAGTCTGTAGACATATACCTTTCTGCAGTGTCAGGAGCAACTGTTACAATCTTGCCGCCAATTTCTTTTTGCATCTTTAAAGCGCCAAGGACATTTGCGCCTGCTGATATTCCCACTGAAAGTCCCTCTTGGCGAGAAAGTCTTCTTGCCATTTCAATTGCCTCATCTGATTTTACTGTTATAGTTTTGTCGAGAACTTTTTGGTCCAAAACTCCTGGAATAAAGTTTGCGCCAATGCCTTGGATTTTGTGACTTCCAGCCTTGCCCCTTGTAATAAGTGGAGACTCATCAGGTTCAAGTCCCCAAACTTTTATTTCTTTATTTTGTGACTTCAAATATCTTCCAATGCCAGTGACAGTTCCACCAGTTCCAATACCTGCTATGAAACCTGAAATGTCCTTTAGGTCCCTATAAATTTCTGGACCAGTAGTTTCTTCGTGAGCAAGGGCATTGTATTTATTTTCAAATTGGTTTGGCATAAAATAATTTCCTGTGGCAACAAGTTCCTTTGCCTTGTCAACAGCTTCTTGCATTCCGCCTTCGCCAGTTAAAATTAAATTTGCGCCAAAGGATGCAATTAAATTTCTTCTTTCAAGGGACATGGAAGAAGGCATGACTATATTTACCTTGTAGCCAAGAGCACGACCAATCATGGCAATGCCTATGCCAGTGTTGCCGCTAGTTGGCTCAACAATTTCCATTCCTTCTTTGAGAGAGCCATCTTCTATGGCGCCCTTTATCATGTAAAGAGCAGCCCTATCCTTAATTGATCCTGCTGGATTAGATTTTTCCACCTTTACAAAAATATTTCCGTTGCCAATGTTTTCTAGTTGAACGAGTTTTGATTGGCCAATTGTTTCTAATAATTTTGTCATTTTGTCCTCCTTAAAACTAAATAAAAAAAGAGAGTATATGAATTCATATACTCTCAAAATCTTCTTGCTTAAAAATTTTAAAATATTGATTCACATTCAAATAAGTCCTATAAAATTTTTATAGAACAACAACAGAATGCTTGGCTTGTGAAATTTTTAAAGTTATTAAAGTTTTTCATTATTATCGCCTCATCAATATGGGTCAACTATACTATTAAAAAATTTTTTTGTCAAGGATAAAAGAAAAATTTTAATTATTGGAGGGGCGCAGCGGAGTCTTAAAAATTTTTTTCTAAAGATACGCTTTAAAATTTTTTTAAGGAGGGGGTAGAGGGGGCGGCAATGCCCCCTCTACCCCCTCCTTTAACCTCCCCCACACCCCCGTGCCCT
>NZ_JBBMFO010000062.1:0-1630 GCF_040096015.1 Peptoniphilus hominis (ex Hitch et al. 2025)
TGGAAAGTAATAAAATAATACCAGTACTAATAAACTACCAGTCCTGGTATTAGGTCCAACTTTATGGGGTCACCACATTAGCCGGTGGTTATGATTATTTTTCTTTTGTATTTTCATACCCACTCATATATAATTGATTTAAAGAGTTACATAATTAAAAATTATAATTTATAAGGAGGTTTTTTATGAAGAAGAAATTTATTTTGGGAGCGTCCATACTGGCTCTTGCTATACCAACTTTTGTTTTTGCAAATTCTGATATTAGGCTTTGGGTCAAGGGCAAAATTGTAAATTCTGATGTGGCGCCCTATATTTCTGAGAGCAGAACTATGGTACCTATAAGGGTTATTTCAGAAAATTTGGGAAAGGTTGTTACTTGGAATAATGATGATAAAAAGGTAATCATTAAGGATGAAAAGGGCAATGAGTTTTCACTTGTTATTAATGAAAAATTTATGGAAGACCTTTCCAGCAATGTATATAGAAGGATAGAGCTTGATGCGCCAGCTGTAATTAAAGATGACAGGACCTTTGTGCCTATAAGGGCAATTGCCGAAGCCTTTGGCGAAAGGGTTGATTGGGATAATGACAAGAGAGTGGTTGTAATTGGCGATAATTATGAGTCTAACAAGCTTAAGGATGAAAAGACAAAGGACCTTCAAGAAAAGAAGGAAGTCTTGGACCCACTTGGTCTCGACTACCTTTACAATAAGGACATGGCAGGCAAGACTGATGAAGAAAAAGTTAATTATGAAAGGACTATGAGAGCACAAGAATCCAAGGTCTTTAAGGGCTATAAGAATGGAGATGTTGAGGGTTGTCTTGCTTGGCTTTCTTTCGCCAAGGCTGGAGGATTTTTTGGACCTGAATTAAACAAAAATCCATTTTTAAATCCCAACAATGATGGTCTTGGAATAGGCTTGACTAAAAGGGGAGAAGCCATGTCAGGTTACGAAAAAACGGAGGGAGAAGACTACTACAAGAGAGACTGCATGGGTCTTGCCTCTGGTCCATCTATGGCAGGACTTGAGCACTTTGATTATTATATAAATTACGATGGAACTTTTAGCTATTTCAGACTTCCCCTTCACTACCACGACACTCCAGAGAGAATGATAGAGCAAATAAAGGAAGAAATTGCAAATGCAAAAAAGATTAAGTTCATCAAGGCCAACAAGAAGGATATGGAAAAGCTATTAAAGACTCTTGATGTATATTACGATCAGGCTTACAAAAAATTTTAAATTTTAAGGACTAGCTTAGGCTAGTCTTTTTTGTTTTGATATTTATAAAGAAATACAAATTATAGGCAATTAGAAAGCTTATCGAATGTTTGTCCCAGAAGCCAGACCTATAATATTTTATTTTTAAAAATTCTAAAATAAGAACAAGGAGGCTTAAGAGATAAAAATATTTTCTCTTACATAAATTTGATTTTTCTAACTTGTAGCCATATAAAAATTCTAACATCACATAAGCTATGGACTTTATAATAAAGGAAAAATTCATATTATCACCAAAATTATTGTAACAAGTTCTTGTAAAATGAGCGTAAAAAAAGGCTCTATAATATCTGTTGGGGAGTAAATCTCTAACAGATATTTTTATATAAAAAAATTGCACTTATACG
>NZ_JBBMFO010000063.1:0-1536 GCF_040096015.1 Peptoniphilus hominis (ex Hitch et al. 2025)
AAATGCGTATAAGTGCAATTTTTTTATATAAAAATATCTGTTAGAGATTTACTCCCCAACAGATATTATAGAGCCTATTTTTTTAATGAAGATTAGCGTGACGAGGTTTTTTAGGCTTAAAAGATCCGAAAACTTTGGAGCTTATATTTTTATAAAGATGTATGAGAGAAATTTGTAAGGCTTAAGAGCTGGGAAAAATAATAAAAATAAGTTTAAAATAATTTTTAAATGATAAAAATAGAAAAAACTTTATAATCCTTATAAAATCCTATATAATAATAGGGAATAAAAATAGATAAGATGAAAGAAAAAAATAAAAATAAATACAAATAATCATTGACAAAGATCCAAAGACTGTATATAATATCAATGTTACTAAGCCGCAGACAGTAGGTGGCAATGCCATAAGTCCTACCGAGGTTTGAAATTCGGATTTATTTGATTTTCACATCTCACGGCGGCGTGAGATTTTTTTATTTTGGGGGTGACAAATTGAAAGAAGAAAAACTACAATCAAAACAAGCCCTAGTTGATGAAATTAAAGAGAAAATTCAAGGAGCTCAATCAATTGTACTTGTAAACTACAGAGGTTTAACAGTTGAAGAAGTAACTGAACTTAGAAGCAAGTTTAGAGAAGCAAATGTTGACTACAAAGTTTATAAAAACACAATGATGAGACGTGCCTT
Organism: Peptoniphilus hominis (ex Hitch et al. 2025); assembly: GCF_040096015.1. Classification (NCBI taxonomy): domain Bacteria; kingdom Bacillati; phylum Bacillota; class Tissierellia; order Tissierellales; family Peptoniphilaceae; genus Peptoniphilus; species Peptoniphilus hominis (ex Hitch et al. 2025). The sequence continues at coordinate 687 of NZ_JBBMFO010000063.1, forward strand.
TGAAGAACTAGAAGTAAGTGGTCTTGAAGAATTTTTAAAGGGACCAAGCGCTATTGCTTTCGGAATGGAAGATCCAGCATCCGCAGCAAAAATTTCATCTGAGTTTGCAGAAAGTCATGATGCATTAGAAATTAAGGCAGGTTATGTTGACGGAAAAGTATTATCACTTGCTGAAGTTGACGCACTTGCTAAATTACCATCTAAGGAAGTTCTTGTTGCACAAGTACTTGGTGGCTTGAACGCACCAATCCAAGGATTTGCTAATGTATTAAATGGAACACTATCAGGATTTGCAAGAGTTATTGCACAAATCGCTGAAAAGAAAGAAAATGAAGCAGCATAATTAATATGCAAAAAAATTAAAATTATTAAAATTACGGAGGAAATAAAATGTCAGAAAAAGTAGAAAAATTAATTGAAGAAGTTAAGGAACTTACAGTATTAGAACTATCAGAAGTAGTTAAGGCTCTTGAAGAAGAATTCGGAGTATCAGCAGTAGCTCCAGCAGCAGTAGCAGCAGCTCCAGTAGCAGGTGGCGCAGCTCCAGCAGCAGCAGGAGAAGAACAAACTGAATTTGATGTAATCATCACTGAAGCTGGACAAGAAAAAGTTAAAGTTATAAAAGTAGTTAAAGACCTTACAGGACTTGGACTTAAAGATGCAAAGGCAGTAGTTGACGGAGCACCTAAAGCAGTTAAAGAAGGCGTTTCAAAAGACGAAGCTGACGACATCAAAGCTAAACTTGAAGAAGCTGGCGCAACTGTAGAAGTTAAATAATGGCTCTATAATATCTGTTGGGGAGTAAATCTCTAACAGATATTTTTATATAAAAAAATTGCACTTATACGCA
>NZ_JBBMFO010000064.1:0-1488 GCF_040096015.1 Peptoniphilus hominis (ex Hitch et al. 2025)
TGAAGTGAACCCGTAAACACGGAACAAATTTAATATTATATTAAGCGGAATGTAACCTATAATTTATAGGGGACATTCCTTTTAATTTTGTTTTAATCCTGTCTTTGTTATACCATTCAATATATTTTTCTATCTCTTTTATCAATTCTTTATAGTTTTTAAATTCTGAACCATAAAACATTTCTTGTTTTAATATTCCAAAGAAATTTTCCATAGGAGAATTATCTAGACAATTTCCTTTCCTTGACATGCTTTGTATTATCTTATTTTTTTCTAGTTTACATGACCAAGATGAGTGTTGATAGTGGAAACCTTGATCTGAGTGTATTATTAATTTGCTTTTATCTTCATCGCTAACTCTTCTAAGAGCCTTATCTAGCATTGAATTGGTGAGCTCTATAGTTGGATGATAACTTATTGTATAGCTTATTATCTCGCTGTTATATACATCTAGTATTGGTGATAGGTATATTTTTTCTTCTTTTCCTTTTATTCTAAATTCTGTTACATCTGTTAACCACAATTGATTTGGTCTTGTTGATTTGAAGTCTCTATTTACGACATTAGGAGCCACTTTCCCAACTTCTCCCTTGTATGATGAGTATTTTCTTGATCTTCTATTAAATTTAGTGCAAAGTATTTTTTCTTCTCTCATTATTCTTAATACTTTTTTGTGATTAATTTTAAAGCCTTTATCTTTTAGGGCCAGTGTAACTCTTCTATATCCATATCTGCCCTTGGATTCTTTTACTATCTTTTTAATTTTTTCTTTGACTTCTTTATCCTTATCTATTTGATTTTCTAGTTTAATCTTCCATTCATAGTATGATGTTTTTGGAAGTCTTGCTATTTCTAACCAGTCTTTTATTTTTGTTTCAGGAAATTCTTTTATTAGATCTAATATTATCTTTGTCTTTGCCTTGCTTCTGCTTCCTGTTCCAGTAACAAGGCTTGTAGCTTTTTTTCGTATATTATCTTCATTTTTAGGAGTTTGTTTTCTCCTCTGAGTCTAATTAATTCTTCTCTTTCAGACTCATTTATTGGAGTGTTAAACTTAGATTTATTATCTGAATTTTTCATATCTTTTCTAGGCCTTCCTCTTTTATCTTCCAGTCCAGATAAACCTTTTTGTTGATATTTCCTTTGCCAATTACATATTATTGATCCATTAGCAATACCAAAATGTTCTGCGGTTTCTCTGTAAGAAATATTATTTATCTGCCTATATTGTATTACAGATAATTTAAATTCACTAGTGAATTTAGTCTTATTTTTCCTTTTATCTAGGTTTTCGAATCCTCCTTCTCTATATTTATTTATCCAGTTCTCTAATGTGCTTTCAGGGATATCATATTTTTTTGACAGTATTTTTTGTCCTCCTGTTTTACCTGATAAGTATTCTAAAACTACTTTTATTCTAAATTCTTTTGTGTATTTTGGCATGAAAAAACCCCTCCATCCTTATTCCGGATTTTGGGGTTCACTTCA
>NZ_JBBMFO010000065.1:0-1474 GCF_040096015.1 Peptoniphilus hominis (ex Hitch et al. 2025)
GATGAAGCGTGATGCGGATCGAAAACAAGTAGAGAAGCTTACAGACCCACACTGCCAAGAAAAGCCACTACAAGAGAAGTATCGCCCGTACCGTAAACCGACACAGGTAGGTGAGGAGAGAATCCTAAGACGAGCGGAAAAACCTTTGTTAAGGAACTCGGCAAAATGACCCCGTAACTTCGGGAGAAGGGGAGCCCCTGTAAAAGGGGGCCGCAGTGAAAAGGCCCAAGCGACTGTTTACCAAAAACACAAGTTTCTGCAAAGTCGAAAGACGAAGTATAGGAGCTGACACCTGCCCGGTGCTGGAAGGTTAAGGGAAAAAGTTAGCGCAAGCGAAGCTTAGAACTGAAGCCCCAGTAAACGGCGGCCGTAACTATAACGGTCCTAAGGTAGCGAAATTCCTTGTCGGGTAAGTTCCGACCCGCACGAAAGGTGTAACGATTTGGGCACTGTCTCAACAAAGGATCCGGTGAAATTGTAGTAGCGGTAAAGATGCCGCTTACCCACGACAGGACGGAAAGACCCCGTGGAGCTTTACTGTAGGCTGAGATTGAATTTTGGGATTAAATGTACAGAATAGGTGGGAGGCAGAGAATTAGGTACGCCAGTATCTAAGGAGCCACCGTTGGGATACCACTCTTTTAATGCTAGAATTCTAACCTACCCCCATGAATCTGGGGAAGGGACACTCTCAGTTGGACAGTTTGACTGGGGCGGTCGCCTCCGAAAGAGTAACGGAGGCGTTCAAAGGTTCCCTCAGCACGGATGGAAATCGTGCGAAGAGTATAAAGGCAGAAGGGAGCTTAACTGCGAGACCAACAAGTCGAGCAGATGCGAAAGCAGGACTTAGTGATCCGGTGGTACCGAGTGGAAGGGCCATCGCTCAACGGATAAAAGCTACCCCGGGGATAACAGGCTTATCTCCCCCAAGAGTCCACATCGACGGGGAGGTTTGGCACCTCGATGTCGGCTCGTCTCATCCTGGGGCTGAAGTAGGTCCCAAGGGTTGGGCTGTTCGCCCATTAAAGAGGCACGCGAGCTGGGTTCAGAACGTCGCGAGACAGTTCGGTCCCTATCCGTCGTGGGCGTAGGAAATTTGAGAGGAGCTGTCCTTAGTACGAGAGGACCGGGATGGACAAACCTCTGGTGCACCAGTTGTACTGCCAAGTGCATAGCTGGGAAGCTAAGTTTGGAAGGGATAAGAGCTGAAGGCATCTAAGCCCGAAGCCCCCCTCGAGATGAGATTTCCCTCGCAAGATAAGACCCCTTGAAGAAAACGAGGTAGATAGGCTCAAGGTGTAAGTGTAGCAATACATTCAGCTAGCGAGTACTAATAGGTCGAAGACTTGACCAAAAGAGTTAAGGAAGATTAGTTTTTAAGTGTAATCTGGTGAGAATAGGACAATGGACACACCTGTAACCATACCGAACACAGAAGTTAAGCATTAGTCCGCTGATGGTACTTGGTTGGCAA
>NZ_JBBMFO010000066.1:0-1465 GCF_040096015.1 Peptoniphilus hominis (ex Hitch et al. 2025)
ATATGTACCCTCTTTACTGGACAAACCAGTAAGGAGGGTATTTTTATGAAATATAGTTATGAATTTAAAAAAGAATGCGTACAATTATACAGAGAAGGTAAATGGCCTGATACACCTGAAGGGACCAAAGAAAAAAACTTTCATGATTCAATTAGAATATGGTTTAAGTTAGAAGAACTTCATGGACCAGAAATTTTAAAACATGGAAATAATATCAATTGGACACCTGATGAGAAATTAGAAATGGTATCTAAAGTGTTAGCTGGAAATTCAATAAAGTCTATAGCAATTGAATATGGAATTAATAATGGACAGCTCTATTCATGGGTTAACAAGTATAAAAATTATGGATATAATGGTCTTGATAATAAAAAGAAAGGCCGTAAATCTAAAAATACAAGCATGAAAAGTAAAAATAACCATAAAGCAAAAGAACTTAATGAATCTGAAAGAGAAGAGCTAATAAGACTTAGAGCAGAAAATGAATATATAAAGGCAGAAAACGAAATAATAAAAAAAGAGATCGCCTTGAGAGAAGAACGTTACGCTGCGCAACTCAAGGCGAAAAAGCAGCGATTATCAAAGAACTCAAAGAAGAAGGATACAGACTAAAGGATCTTTTAAGAGCTATTGATATGCCAAGGTCAACATACTATTTTGAAATAAATAAAGTTGATAAGATAAAAATTAAGAATAGTCATATCGCAGATAAAATAACTCAAATATTTAACTTACACAAAGGAAGATATGGAGTAAGAAGAATATATATGGAGTTAGTAAATCAAGGCTATGTCATAAATCATAAAAGAGTTCAAAGGATAATGCACGAACTAAAACTATTCGGAAAAAGATCTAAGGAAAAATATCACTCATATAAGGGGAAGATAGGGAAAGTAGCTGATAATATAATAAATAGAGATTTCAAGGCAGATAGACCTCTCCAAAAATGGACCACTGATGTATCAGAATTTAAATTTTCTTGGGGTAAATGCTACATCTCTCCAATACTTGATATGTATACAAATGAGATAATCTCTTATGACTTATCCTTACGCCCTAATTTAAAACAAATATCCAATATGTTAGAAAAAGCATTTAACAAATTTCCAAAACTAAATAATCTAATACTACATTCAGATCAAGGATGGCAATACCAACATAAATATTATGTAAATGAACTTAAAAAACATGGTATAATCCAATCAATGTCAAGGAAGGGTAATTGCTATGACAACTCAATCATGGAGACATTTTTTGGAAGATTAAAAAATGAAATTTATTATGGTTATGAAAAGAGCTATAGCTCTTTTGAAGAATTTTCGAGAGCAATAGAGGAATATATTGATTATTATAATAATGAAAGAATTCAATCAAAAACAAAATGGATGCCACCTACAAAGTATAGGTTAACATCCACTACAATTAGTTAATTAAATATTGTGTCCAGTTTTATGGGTACACATCA
>NZ_JBBMFO010000067.1:0-1344 GCF_040096015.1 Peptoniphilus hominis (ex Hitch et al. 2025)
AATAAAATCATAGGTGCACATGCACTAATGATCAAAACTCCGGTGGTCTAAGATGGACTCGCGTCCCATTAGCTAGTTGGTAGGGTAACGGCCTACCAAGGCGACGATGGGTAGCCGGCCTGAGAGGGTGAACGGCCACATTGGAACTGAGAAACGGTCCAAACTCCTACGGGAGGCAGCAGTGGGGAATATTGCACAATGGAGGGAACTCTGATGCAGCGACGCCGCGTGAACGAAGAAGGCTTTCGAGTCGTAAAGTTCTTTTATATGGGAAGATAATGACGGTACCATAAGAAAAAGCCCCGGCTAACTACGTGCCAGCAGCCGCGGTAATACGTAGGGGGCTAGCGTTGTCCGGAATCACTGGGCGTAAAGGGTTCGCAGGCGGAAATGCAAGTCAGGTGTAAAAGGCAGTAGCTTAACTACTGTAAGCATTTGAAACTGCATATCTTGAGAAGAGTAGAGGTAAGTGGAATTTTTAGTGTAGCGGTGAAATGCGTAGATATTAAAAAGAATACCGGTGGCGAAGGCGACTTACTGGGCTCATTCTGACGCTGAGGAACGAAAGCGTGGGTAGCAAACAGGATTAGATACCCTGGTAGTCCACGCTGTAAACGATGAGTGCTAGGTGTCGGCGTAAGTCGGTGCCGCAGTTAACACAATAAGCACTCCGCCTGGGGAGTACGTGCGCAAGCATGAAACTCAAAGGAATTGACGGGGACCCGCACAAGCAGCGGAGCATGTGGTTTAATTCGAAGCAACGCGAAGAACCTTACCAGGGCTTGACATACTGAGGACAAGTATAGAGATATACCGTCTTCTTCGGAAGCCTCAATACAGGTGGTGCATGGTTGTCGTCAGCTCGTGTCGTGAGATGTTGGGTTAAGTCCCGCAACGAGCGCAACCCTTATCTTTAGTTGCCAGCATTTCGGATGGGAACTCTAAAGAGACTGCCGATGATAAATCGGAGGAAGGTGGGGATGACGTCAAATCATCATGCCCTATATGCCCTGGGCTACACACGTGCTACAATGGAAGGTACAAAGGGAAGCAAGATAGCGATATTAAGCAAACCTCAAAAAGCCTTTCCCAGTTCGGATTGTACTCTGCAACTCGAGTACATGAAGATGGAGTTGCTAGTAATCGCAGATCAGAATGCTGCGGTGAATGCGTTCCCGGGTCTTGTACACACCGCCCGTCACACCATGGGAGCTTGTAATACCCGAAGCCTGTGAGCAAACCGTAAGGTAGCAGCAGTCGAAGGTAGGATAAGTGACTGGGGTGAAGTCGTAACAAGGTAGCCGTATCGGAAGGTGCGGCTGGATCACCTCCTTTCTAAGGAAA
>NZ_JBBMFO010000068.1:0-1315 GCF_040096015.1 Peptoniphilus hominis (ex Hitch et al. 2025)
TAGGACAATGGACACACCTGTAACCATACCGAACACAGAAGTTAAGCATTAGTCCGCTGATGGTACTTGGTTGGCAACGACCTGGGAGAGTAAGTTATCGCCAGTAAGGGACGAAAAGTCGTCCCCAATAGTCTTAGGTAGCTCAATGGTGGAGCAACCGGCTGTTAACCGGTAGGCTGTGGGTTCGAGTCCCACCCTGAGAGCCAAAAAAATAGGCCGGGGTGGCGGAACTGGCAGACGCACAGGACTTAAAATCCTGCGGTGGTTAAACACCGTATCGGTTCGATTCCGATTCTCGGCACCAAAAAGAATAGTAGCCGGGTAAAAAGATGACGCGGGATGGAGCAGTCTGGTAGCTCGTCGGGCTCATAACCCGAAGGCCGGAGGTTCAAATCCTTCTCCCGCTACCAAATTAAATGAGGCCCTGTGGTCAAGCGGTTAAGACACCACCCTTTCACGGTGGTATCCCGAGTTCGATTCTCGGCAGGGTCACCAGAATGGACGCATAGCTCAGTTGGGAGAGCATCTGCCTTACAAGCAGGGGGTCATAGGTTCGAGCCCTATTGTGTCCACCAAAAATGGCCTGGTAGTTCAGTTGGTTAGAATGCCAGCCTGTCACGCTGGAGGTCGTCGGTTCGAGCCCGATCCAGGTCGCCAATAAAATTTTCATAGCAAAATTTTATAAAGTATGCTATGATTAATAAGTGAGATGCTGGTGTAGCTCAATTGGTAGAGCAACTGACTTGTAATCAGTAGGTTAGGGGTTCAAGTCCTCCCACCAGCTCCAATAAATCTATGGGATTTTACATGGAGGAGTTCCCGAGTTGGCCAAAGGGGACGGACTGTAAATCCGTTAGCTTAGCTTTCAGTGGTTCAAATCCACTCTCCTCCACCAAAAAACTTTATAAAAATATACTTATGCGGATGTGGCTCAGTGGTAGAGCATCGCCTTGCCAAGGCGAGGGTCGCGAGTTCGAATCTCGTCATCCGCTCCATTTTTTTATGTATCCTTAGCTCAGCTGGATAGAGCGTCTGGCTACGGACCAGAAGGCCGGGGGTTCGAATCCTCTAGGATACGCCACAAAAACTTGTAATTTTATATTACAAGCTTTTTTGTTTTATGCAGGAGTGCTGGAATAGGCAGACAGGCATGTTTGAGGGGCATGTGCGAGAAATCGCGTGAGGGTTCAAGTCCCTCTTTCTGCACCAGATGAACTACTTAACTTTTGTTAGGTAGTTTTTTTTGGCTCTATGTCAAATATTGGGGAGACTCGTTAACTCGAGTCTCTCTTTTCATTTAAAAATCAATACTTAG
>NZ_JBBMFO010000069.1:0-1189 GCF_040096015.1 Peptoniphilus hominis (ex Hitch et al. 2025)
GAAGGACTGAAAGCAAAAAAGAGAGGAAGACCTTCAAATATGCCAAATACAGATAAAAATAAAGATCTAAAAAACAAACGTAAGCAAACAAAAAAAGAATTGAGCGAGTTAGAAAAACTTAGAGAAGATAACTACTATCTTAAGATGGAAGTAGAAATTCTAAAAAAAAAGATTCAATTCTCACAGATGACAGAATCAGAAATAGACGAATATCTAAGATCATTAGATCACTAAGAGATGAATTCAAACTAAAGGACTTGTTGGAATATTTCGACCTGCCAAAATCAACATATATGTATTGGCAACAACGCTTAGACAGACCAAACAAAGATGAGCAAGTAGAGAAGAAGATACTAGAGATTAGAAAAGATAATCCAAACTATGGATACAGAAGAATGACAGCAATATTAAGAAAACAAGGACTATTGATAAATAAAAAGAAAGTTCAAAGACTAGTCCAAAAACTAAAGCTTCAAGTAACAAGCTTCTCAAGAAAATCTAGAAAGTACTCATCATACAAAGGAACAATAGGAAAAGTAGCAGATAATGAAATAAATAGAAACTTTAAAGTAGACAAACCCTACACATATATAACAACAGATACAACAGAATTTAAATACCTAGAAGAAGATAAAAATGGAAACTATCAAGTAAAAAAACTTTACCTAAACCCCTACCTAGATATGTATAACAGTGAAATCATAAGTTATGAAATATCAAAACAACCAACATTAGAACCAATACTAAAAGCCTTAAAAAAAGCAATAGAAATAACAAACACGAACAATGATAAGAGGATATTTCATTCAGACCAAGGATGGGCTTACCAAGTAAAACAATACACATCAAGACTAGAAAAAGAAGGAATAACCCAATCAATGTCAAGAAAAGGCAATTGTCTAGATAACTCACCAATGGAAAACTTCTTTGGAATACTAAAACAAGAAATATACTACGGAAAAAAATTCTATTCATATGAAGAATTGAAAGACACAATAGAAGAATATATCGAATATTACAATAAAGATAGAATAAAAGAAAAATTAGGATATTTAAGTCCAGTGGAATATAGAAAGTTAAATGCAGCATAAAAAATTTTCCACCCCTAGGGGTGGAAAGTAATAAAATAATACCAGTACTAATAAACTACCAGTCCTGGTATTAGGTCCAACTTTATGGGGTCACCACA
>NZ_JBBMFO010000070.1:0-1078 GCF_040096015.1 Peptoniphilus hominis (ex Hitch et al. 2025)
TGGGTTAAAGAATTTAGAGAAAAAGGCATAGAAGGACTGAAAGCAAAAAAGAGAGGAAGACCTTCAAATATGCCAAACACAGATAAAAATAAAAAACTAAAAAACAAAAGTAATAAAACAAAAGAAGAATTGAGTGAATTAGAAAAACTAAGAGAAGAAAACTACTATCTTCAAATGGAAGTAGAAATTCTAAAAAAAAAGATTCAATTCTCTCAGATGACAGAACCAGAAATAGACGAATATCTAAGATCGTTAAATCACTAAGAGATAGATTCAAACTAAAAGATCTTTTAGAATACTTCAACTTCCCAAAATCAAGCTACATGTATTGGCAAGAAAGATTGGATAATACAAATAAAGATGAAGAAGTAGAGAAGAATATACTAGAGATTAGAAAAGACAATCCAAACTATGGATACAGAAGAATAACAGCAATGCTAAGAAAACAAGGACTACTAATAAATAAAAAGAAAGTTCAAAGACTAATACAAAAACTAAAACTTCAAGTAACAAACTTCTCAAGAAAAACAAGAAAATACTCCTCATACAAAGGAACAATAGGAAGAGTAGCAGACAACAAAATAAATAGAAACTTTAAAGTAGAAAAAGCCAACACATATATAACAACAGACACAACAGAATTCAAATACCTAGAAAAAGATAAAAATGGAAACTATCAAGTAAAAAAACTTTACCTAAATCCCTACCTAGATATGTATAACAGTGAAATAATATCCTATGAAATATCAAAACAACCAACACTAGAGCCAATACTAAAAGCCTTAGACAAAGCAATAGAAATAACTAGTATAAATAAAGAAGAGAGAATCTTTCATTCAGACCAAGGATGGGCTTATCAAATAAAACAATACACATCAAAGCTTGAAGCTGAAGGAATAACCCAATCAATGTCAAGAAGGGGCAATTGCCTAGATAACTCCCCAATGGAAAACTTCTTTGGGATATTAAAACAAGAAATATATTATGGCAAAAAATTCTACTCATACGAAGAATTAAAAGAAACAATAGAAGAATATATCGAATATTACAATAAAGATAGAATAAAAGAAAAATTAGG
>NZ_JBBMFO010000071.1:0-1060 GCF_040096015.1 Peptoniphilus hominis (ex Hitch et al. 2025)
GATGAATTGCAAATAAAAGTGCGACACCTAAATTAAACTAAGTTCATGTAAAAATAATTCAAATGGAGTTTGATAATTTAGACATTTTCTAGGTCTGTTATTGAGCTCCATTAAATTTTTAATAAGATCTTCTTCAGATATCTCTGCTAAATCTGTCTTTTTAGGATAATATTCTCTTAATAGACCATTGGAATTTTCATTACTTCCTCTTTGCCATGCTGAATATGGGTCAGCAAAGTAAAAGTCAATTCCCAGCTTTTCAACTTCGTCATAGCAAGCAAATTCTTTTCCTCTATCTGATGTAAAGCTTTTTAAAGCTTCTTTTGGAAGTGATTTAACAAGTTTATTGATTGCTTCAAACATTGAATCTTTGCTTCTATCTTTCATTGGTAATGCTATATAAAATCTTGTTTTTCTTTCAACAAATGTTGCTAAGCACCCTTTACTTTTTCCTCTGGAAGATACTACGGTATCAAGTTCCCAATGTCCAAAGGAAATCCTATATTTTATATTTTTTGGTCTTTTCCTTATAGAGGTGCCTATGTTAAATTTTCCTCTTGTTTCTTTGCTTTTTCTAGACTTGCCTTTTCTTCTTAATTTTGAAATATCAAAATCTATTAATCCAGAATAAATCCAGTTATATATTGTTTTAAAGCTTAATATTCCTTTATAAAGGCGGCCTACAATTTGCTCAGGTGACCATTTAGAATTTAGCTTTTCTTTGATAGTGTCTAATATTTCATAAGTTGCTTTAGTTTTTCTGCCTTTTAAAGATGATTTAGCTTCTTTATCTATTTCAGCTAGGTGAGCTTCGTATTTAGTATCACATCTTTTAAGCTCTCTAACTATTGTGGAATGGTGACATCCTAAAATTTTCGCTATTCTTCTAGAAGAATAGCCCTCTTTGTTTAATACCTCTATCTTATTTCTTTCGTTTAGTGTAAGATGTTTATAGCTCATATTAACCTCCGTGTTAGTTTTTGTCGTTATTAACATTTTACACGAAGTTAGTATGAGTTTTTATTTTTTATTTGTGTCGCATTTAATTTTACAACTTATC
>NZ_JBBMFO010000072.1:0-1032 GCF_040096015.1 Peptoniphilus hominis (ex Hitch et al. 2025)
TGATTTTATGAAACAAGATATGAAAGAACAATTATTAACAAAAAGACCCATAGATTTACTTTTTCAATTATCTATCCCTGCTGTAATAGGAATGATAGTAATAGGTCTTTATCCACTAATGGATGGAATTTTTGCAGGAAATATTATAGGACAAACAGCAATGACAGCTTGTGGTGTAGCTATGCCACTTACCTTTTTCAATAGTGGAGTATCTACACTCATAGGTGTAGGTTCAGCATCAGTTTTATCAAGAGCTATAGGAAAGGGTGACCAAAAAACAGTTGATAAAATTATGGGGAATTTAATCTTTTGGGTTATTCTATTCTCATCAATTATTACAATAGGCGGAATTTTACTTGCACCACATTTTTTAGATATGGTTGGAGCAAGTGGAGAAATTAAAGAATATGGTATCAGATATTTACGAGTAATTTTCATTGGTTCTTTATTTGTAAACTTTACTCAATCAGCAAACATGGTTATGCGTGGAGAAGGATTAATGAAAAAAGCAATGCTCATTATGGGGCTAGGGGCTTTTTTAAACATAATTCTTGATCCAATTCTAATGAAATTAATGGGAAAATACGCAATAGAAGGGGCTGCACTTGCAACTATTACAGCACAATTTGTTCAAGCGATAATAACACTCCATTACTTCAAATATAAAAGTAAAGCAGTAAAAATAAATAAAATCAAACCTGATCAGGAAATAAAAAAAGAAATGTTTGGCGTAGGGTCATCTGCTATGATGATGCAAATTTTATTTATGATTCAACAAACAATGCTATATAAAATGTCATTTAAATATGGCGGAGATACAAATGCTATCTTGATGGCAGCAACACTTAGAATATATGCCTTTTCATTTATTCCACTTTGGGGAATGAGTCAAGGTTTACAACCTGTAGTTGGTACAAATTTTGGAGCGAAAAAATACGACAGAGTAAAAGAAGCTATGAAAGTATTTTCTATCGGAGGATTAGTTCTTGCATCAATATTTTGGATACCAGCATTAGCATTTTCAAAGAATAT
>NZ_JBBMFO010000073.1:0-1012 GCF_040096015.1 Peptoniphilus hominis (ex Hitch et al. 2025)
ATGAAAACACTTGGTATGTTAACAATCATCTGCTTAACAGCATCAATTATGATGGTGAATTTTATACTTATTATACCGAAATTTGGCTCGAAGCATTTCGGCGCACCTGATGATATCAAAGTTATGATGAGTAAGTTGCCAGATAAACCGATTTGGGTCAATATAATCGGCGGACTTATCATGATACTTGGATTGCTAGCCATTGCAGCCGTTCTAGGCTGGGCAATTGTTGATACAGTAAAATTTAGTTTAACTTTTCAGCAAGCCTTTGTTAGATTTTTAATACTATTTGAAGGATATAAGCTTTTTGATATTATCTTTTTTGATTATCTCATGCTTACCAAGTTAAAATTGCCGACTAAAGTTTACCCAGAGACGGTTGGTGCTAAGGGTTATGATAATTTTGGTTTTAATGGGAAAAGTCAGATTGCAAAAATTATAATCTTCTTTTTCGTGAGCCTAATTTTGGCATATTTACTGACCGTTTTGGTTTAACTAGAAATTCATAACTTATAATGTTCAATTCGACTTCTTGGCTATTTGTTTTAAGGGGCTGTAGCTTAAAAAAACCAATTATCAGAAATAGATATAAGCCATGAACAGTTATATGAAGATGGGTTAGAGTGAAATATAATCGAAAGAAACTTCAATCTAATGAATGTGAGCATATCTTAAAAACAAGACAAGAACCATTCCTATACAAATATCTATACATGCAAATTCATATAAGATAAAGGCGTATAAAAAAATTAGTTTAATCACAGCAATCACAATTTAAATTGTGATGTTCGCAAGCTAAACTACGGACTTCACTAGGAAGTTTCCCTTTGTATCTTTTGTAATAAATAGAAAATTTGCTATGGGATGCGTATCCAACAGATTGAGCTATTTCCTTTATAGGAAGTTTGGTATTTAAGAGAAGAGTCTCAGCCACGTTCATTCTTTTTCTTTGAGTATATTCTGTAATGCTTTGACCATATTTTTCTTTGAATAGATTTTTTAATTTAGTCCC
>NZ_JBBMFO010000074.1:0-1005 GCF_040096015.1 Peptoniphilus hominis (ex Hitch et al. 2025)
ATTTGATTTGTATCTACTGGAATTTTAACTACATTTTCTTTATCAATTAGGATTACTGTTCTGTTTTCATTATCCCATTGAACATTAAATCCTAAGGCTTCTGCTACGAATCTAATTGGTAGCATAGTTCTGTCGCCTTCAATAAATGGTGCAATGTCCATCATTGTTATTTCTTCTATACCATCTATTGATTTTCTCAATTCTTTAGAACCAATTACTAACCTTACTTCAAGTCTAGATACTTTCTTTGTTACATTTGTATTTACGCTTGTATTAGAAGATGAACTTGAATAGCTTGGTATAAATGGAGTGTACCACCAATTATTGTGATCATAATCCCTATTATCGTTCCTTCCATAAGAATGACCAATGACATCAATAACAATGTCTTTTTGTTCTCCTGTCTTTGTATCAACAACAGTTACAACAATTGGACCATCCACATTGTTGCCTGGGTTAACTATAATTTCACCAGTATTTGGATTAATTACAGCTGGAATATTCTTTCCATCTTCATCCCTACCAATAACATCCTTATTGTCAGTTTCTTTAACAATTACGCCAGTGCCTTGATCTTGATCAATTGGATAAACAGGTTTTTTGTTAGTATCATCAATCTTGTCACCAAGACTAGGATTTGGTGTAGGTGTAGGTGGAGTCGGAGGATTAGTTCCTGTTCTTTCAAATGTTGCATTTACTGTTAGGTTTCCATTTATTGGTGTGTTTGCATCTAATACTGGATTCCATCCTGTAGCCTTAAATCCTGTTTTTGCTGTTACTTCTGGTGCTTTACTTGCTAGGTCAGCTAATGTTTTTCCTGAATCCTTTAATACATAGAATGTATTTTCAGCTGCTATTGTTCCCTTTGCTGGGTCTGCTGCAAATGTTACTGTCCAGTTTTTATTTTCATCTGGATTTGGATTTACACTTGGATCTACTGGTCCTACTACTGGTGGATCTTGTGGTGTTGGTGTACCTGTTGCCTTGAAGTTTGCTATTACTACT
>NZ_JBBMFO010000075.1:0-936 GCF_040096015.1 Peptoniphilus hominis (ex Hitch et al. 2025)
CCACCTACAAAGTATAGGTTAACATCCACTACAATTAGTTAATTAAATATTGTGTCCAGTTTTATGGGTACACATCAGACATTGCCCATCTTTTTTAATTAAATATTTACGTTCACGCTTTAAAGTAGTATAATTAGCAAAAGGAAGTGAGAATATGGCAGAAAAGTCTAAAGCAAAAAAAGAACATATCTTAATTGAAATAGCAAATTCTATTAGCCACGGCATTGGTGTTATCCTTGGAATTATTTTCTTGTTGATGTTAATTATTCCAAGTGCAAAAAATGGCGAGGTCTTAAAGACAGTTGCCTTTTCTATATATGGTGGATGCTTTATATTTATGTATTTAATGAGCACAATTTACCATGCCATTCAGCAGAAGGGAGCAAAAAAAATTCTTAGAATTTTCGACCACGTGTCCATATATTATTTTATAGCAGGAAGTTTTACTCCAATAATACTTTTACTTACAAAGGGAAAGTTTAGATTATTTTTTATAATTTTAATCTGGGCAATAGCAATTTTTGGAACAGTTTTTAAGATTGCTACATATAAAGATTATGACAAGTTAAAAACTATTTCTGTTATTATTTATATTGCCATGGGTTGGCTTTCTGTATTTTTAATTAAGCCAATTGTAGCAAATACAACTTGGAAGTTTATGCTTCTCTTAGTTTTAGGTGGCGTTGTTTATACTGCAGGAACTTATTTTTACAAATCAAAGAAGTTCAAAGGCAATCACATAATTTGGCACTTCTTTGTCCTAGCAGCATCAATAATTCACTTTATTGCCTTTTATCTTTATATTTCATAAAAAATTTTGGTTCATCAAATTGATGGACCAATTTTTTTGTAAAAAAATAAGGCTCTATAATATCTGTTGGGGAGTAAATCTCTAACAGATATTTTTATATAAAAAAATTGCACTTATACGCATTT
>NZ_JBBMFO010000076.1:0-778 GCF_040096015.1 Peptoniphilus hominis (ex Hitch et al. 2025)
CAATACATTAGTCCATATTCTGCTATTTGTTTTGCATCTATATTGTCATTTTTTGCTTTTCTAAAGTTTAATGCTCGGCAAAATTGTTTCATCTTTAATGGATTTATTACTGTTACAAAGTAGCCTCTTTCTTTTAATTCATAAAGTATTGGTAGATGATATTTTCCTGTTGCTTCCATTGTTATTTTTACTTCTTCTTTTATTTTTTCTAGTTTCTTTAATAATTCTTCGACTTTAGTTTTGTTTAGAGAAACATCAAATGGTTTCCAGATTATTTTGCTTCCTTGTTCTAATGCACAAACTGTAAATTTTTCTTTTGATATGTCTATTCCTGCAGATATCATGGTTATCCTTCTTTCTTTTTATTTTGTAGTTTCTACCTGCACCATTACACTCATTTTAGCCTGTGACACGGACGTTTTGCCCAACCTGCTTAACCGAATATGAATAATGAAAAGGTAGTTGACAGTTTTTTTGACGGATATTTCAACCCTAAAAGCGCCTCGTCATACTACTTCTTCATTATACAAAAATAGTGCAAGATAGGAATTACTTCCTTTCTTACACTATTTATGGTACTAAAAAACTCTGGCATACTTTAAGTACTACCAGAGTTAATTATTTTATTCAAAATTCAATTAAATCTTATTCAAATTTTCCGTGACAGTTTTTATATTTTTTTCCACTTCCGCATGGACATAGGTCATTTCTTCCAACCTTTTTTTCTTTTCTCACATAAGGTTTTTGTTTTCCGTCATCGGGATTTACTGTTTCTACT
>NZ_JBBMFO010000077.1:0-680 GCF_040096015.1 Peptoniphilus hominis (ex Hitch et al. 2025)
GGAGAATATAAAAATGTTTCCTTAACTGATGAAGAATATGGAAAATTAAAGGATAAAATGCAATGTCATAGGGATAAAATGATAGAGAAGCTGTCAACCTATATGCAAAGTACAGGAAGAAACTACAAAGACCATTATGCGACCTTGGTTCATTGGTATGAACAGGACAAAGGGAAATTAAAGGAAAACAGTAAATCAAAAGTATATACCTTTGAAGATTATGACAAGGGTGAACACTTGTAGACCTCGTATAAGACGGTGGAAAGGCTTTTTAAGAGTGTTAATAATAAAATAGGTATCAGATTATGGCTAATTGTAAAAACATCGTATAAGGGCTTAAATTTGTGGTATGGAAAAAATATCGTATTTATGATAAAATGATAATGATATGGTAATAAACTCAGTTATAAGGAGAGGATATATAAATGCGAATTCAATTTACTGTAACCGATGAAGAACTTGAAATTTTAACTAAAAAAGCAATAGAGGGAGGTTTCCCAAGCGTTACTGAATATTGTAAGTGTAGTAGTTTACAAGAAAATACAAGCTATGCTGACCTATATACTACCTTATTAAACAAAATTAGCTCTTTACCGAAAGGCAAAGAATTTGTTTTGAGAGAGTTAATCGCAACACCGCCGGCATTGATTGGCAGATGGTTTTATGAAAATGTAAATAAG
>NZ_JBBMFO010000078.1:0-679 GCF_040096015.1 Peptoniphilus hominis (ex Hitch et al. 2025)
TTAACAGCAGAAACAGAAGCCTTAACAGTAAAGGCAAAAGTATTTGATCCAGCTCATGTAGAAAAGATGGTAGTAAAAGAACAACCAACAAAACTAATCTACACAGAAGGAGAAAAACTAGCACTAGCAGGACTAGAAGTAACATTAACAGACAATCACGGCTTAACAAAAGATGTAGAATTTAAAGACTTTGCAGCAAATGGAATCACAGCAGCACCAGCAAATGATACAGCTTTAACAGTAGCAGCTAATAACGGCAAGACAGTTAAATTAACAAAAGCAAGCTTAACAGCAGAAACAGAAGCCTTAACAGTAAATGCAAAAGTATTTGATCCAGCTCATGTAGAAAAGATGGTAGTAAAGACACAACCAAAACTAAGCTACACAGAAGGAGACAAACTAGACTTAACAAAACTAGTTGTAACATTAACAGACAAGCAAGGCTTAACAAAAGATGTAGAATTTAAAGACTTTGCAGCAAATGGAATCACAGCAGCACCAGCAAATGATACAGCTTTAACAGTAGATGACCACAACGCAAAGACAGTTAAATTAACAAAAGCAAGCTTAACAGCAGAAACAGAAGCCTTAACAGTAAATGCAAAAGTATTTGATCCAGCTCATGTAGAAAAGATGGTAGTAAAGACACAACCAACAAAACTAAGCTACACAGAAGGAG
>NZ_JBBMFO010000079.1:0-662 GCF_040096015.1 Peptoniphilus hominis (ex Hitch et al. 2025)
TTTGTTCATTTCAAATTTTAAAAGTCAAGGGCGAGCCTTAGCGAGTTTATTTACCCTTGACTTTTAAAAAGCGAATGGTTTTTGGTCGCTTCAGGGGTTTGGCTCCGCATGACGCAAGCACCCTTTAGGGTGTATAATTGCGCCCTTAGAAAATCTAAGGGAGATTTGGTTATTTTATTTTCCCTAATTTTCTCTCATTATTCTTAGTGTTTCTTTAAATTCTTTCGTCTCTATTGCTTCTTCTAGTAGGATTTTTATTTCTTCATCTGTTAGTTCTTCTGCATTTTCTATAAGGCTTTCTAAGATTGCTCCTCTTGTTATGAGCCTATGAGTTCTTTCTTTTCTTCTTTTTATTATGTCTTGTTTTAGTATCTTTTGTTCTCGATTTTTTAGTTGCCTTAATCTTTCTTCTGTATCGTCAATTTTGTCTTTTATTTCTTTTGACTCTTGTCGTATTTGTTCTAATTTTTTCATACTTATATCCTTTCTTGTAATAAAAAAACGACTAGATTTTTATTTCTAATCGTTTTCGTTTTAAATATTATAATTTGCTATATTCCATTTTAATTTTATGTTTTCTATATTTCTTTCCATGTAATCCCAATCTGGAATGTTATAACTTTTTGTTTATCTTTTTTATCATATTTTTCTCACAAAGATAA
>NZ_JBBMFO010000080.1:0-646 GCF_040096015.1 Peptoniphilus hominis (ex Hitch et al. 2025)
TAGCACTAACTAAAGGAAGCTTGCAAGATGAAACAGCAAATCTAACAGTAAATGCAAAGGTAACACCACAAGATCCACCAGTAGTAGGACCAGTAGATCCAACAGATCCAAACGGTGGAAAACCAGCAGATCCAAACAAATACTGGACAGTAACATTTAAATCAGCAGACGAAACAAAGGGAACAGTAGCTGCTAAGAACACAGTATATGTATTAAAGGCAGAAAACAAAACATTAAAAGACATAACAGCACCAGCTACAACAGCAAAAACTGGATATGAATTTGCAGGATGGACACCAGCTCTTGATGCAAACACAGCTATAAATGAAAACAAAGTAGTAATAGCAAACTTCAAGGCAACAGGTACACCAACACCACAAGATCCACCAGTAGTAGGACCAGTAGATCCAACAGATCCAAATGCTGAAAAACCAGCAGATCCAAACAAATACTGGACAGTAACATTTAAATCAGCAGACGAAACAAAGGGAACAGTAGCTGCTAAGAACACAGTATATGTATTAAAGACAGAAAACAAAACATTAAAAGACATAACAGCACCAGAAAAGACAGCAAAAACTGGATATGAATTTGCAGGATGGACACCAGCTCTTGATGCAAACACAGCTATAAATGAAAACAAAGT
>NZ_JBBMFO010000081.1:0-628 GCF_040096015.1 Peptoniphilus hominis (ex Hitch et al. 2025)
AAAATGTAATGAGCCAGTTGGAAAAAGAAACTAAGAAAAAAGAACAGGTAGAAAACAAAATTAAGCAACTAAGACAAGAATCAAAAGAAATAAAAGATAAAATAGACGATACAGAAGAAAGATTAAGGCAACTAAAAAATCAAGAAAAAAAGATATTAAAACAAGACATAGTGAAAAAAAGAAAAGAAAGAACTCATAGGCTAATAAAAAGAGGAGCAATCTTAGAAAGCCTTATAAAAAATGCAGAAGAACTAACAGATGAAGAAATAAAAATCCTACTTGAAGAAGCAACAAAGACAAAAGAATTTAAAGAAACACTAAAAATAATAAGAGAAAATTAGGGAAAATATAATAATTAAATCTCCCTTAGATTTTCTAAGGGCGCAATTATACACCCTAAAGGGTGCTTGCGTCCTGCGGAGCCAAACCCTGAAGCGACCAACAACCATTCGCTTTTTAAAAGTCAAGGGTAAATAAACTCGCTAACGCTCGCCCTTGACTTTTAAAATTTGAAATGAAAGTAACAATTAAGCCGACATACTGAAACAACAAAAATTAATTCAGTAGTCGGCTTTTTCTATTCTATCATTTCAAAACGCTCATTCACAAAGTGGATATAAAAATCTAT
>NZ_JBBMFO010000082.1:0-627 GCF_040096015.1 Peptoniphilus hominis (ex Hitch et al. 2025)
TCCAAATTCTGCTACTATTTGTACTGCTAATTTTTCTGATATGCCTGAGAATTTTTTTGCTTCTTGATATTCTTCTAAGGGCTCGGATATTTCTATCATTTGTGATAAAATGCTATTTAGAATCTGATTTATTTGTTTTATCAGGTTTATTCCTTCTCTGATATTCGTTTCTATTTTTGAGTTATGGGAAGGCTGAGTTGAGATGCTATCCTCTGCTAATTTGTAAATTGCTTTTGCTTTGTTTGCATTTGGATGGTATCTCTTTTCTTTTGCCCAAGTTTTATATTCTTCTATGAATTCTTCTTCTGTTTTTTCTAGTACTAGGTCTTTATGCCACCATTTTTCTAAAAAGTCTAATAGTTTGTCTTTTGAAAAGTCTCCTGAATTATGTGGAATTAGTTTTTTTATTCCTGGAAATGTTTGATGTATTGTTTGGTCTATGAAGTTTATTTGGTTGATTCTTAGTTCCATGTAATGTTGGTAGTTTCTGTTTAATTCTTTTAAGACCATGTAGTTATCTTCATCAATCTTGTATTCTTCTAATTCTTTCCAATACATTAGTCCATATTCTGCTATTTGTTTTGCATCTATATTGTCATTTTTTGCTTTTCTAAAGTTTAATGCTCG
>NZ_JBBMFO010000083.1:0-626 GCF_040096015.1 Peptoniphilus hominis (ex Hitch et al. 2025)
CTTGTTACTTGAAGTTTTAGTTTTTGTACTAGTCTTTGTACTTTCTTCTTGTTTATTACATAGCCTAATCTTTTTAGCATAGCTGTTATTCTTCTATAGCCATAGTTTGGATTGTCTTTTCTAATATCTAGTATTGTCTTCTCTACTTGCTCATCTTTGTTTGGTCTGTCTAAGCGTTTTTGCCAATACATGTAGGTTGATTTTGGAAAGTTAAAGTATTCTAAAAGATCTTTTAGTTTGAATTTATCTCTTAATGATCTAATGACCTCAGATATCTGTCTATTTCTTCCTGTGTCATTTGAGAGAATTGAATCTTTTTTTTTAGAATTTCTACTTCCATTTGAAGATAGTAGTTTTCTTTTCTTAGTTTTTCTAATTCACTTAGATCTTCTTTTACTTTACTATTTTTGTTTTTTAGATTTTTGTTTTTATCTGTACTTGGCATATTTGAAGGTCTACCTCTCTTTTTTGCTTTTAGTCCTTCAATCCCTTCTTCTCTAAATTCTGTTACCCATCTAGCTATTATGCTTGGGTTATTAATTTTCAGTTCATTAGCAAGACTTTGATAGGACATTTCTCCTGTTAAGTACAAGTCTACTACATTTAGTTTGAAGTCTAAAGAGTAA
>NZ_JBBMFO010000084.1:0-616 GCF_040096015.1 Peptoniphilus hominis (ex Hitch et al. 2025)
CATGCTTTGAACTTTCTTTCTCGTGCACCAATTTTCACAGCTGGTGCTAAAGCACATTATTTTTTGCTTTTGTTCACTTGCTCACCCGTAAACGGGTCTACAAATTCTTTTATACTTATTTGATCTGCCATGTAATCTTCTTTTAATTGGTTTCTTATATATTCTTGTATCTTCTTCGCATTTTTGCCTGCTGTGTCTACATAATATCCTCTACACCAAAAATGTCTATTCCCGTATTTATATTTTAAGTTTGCATGTCTATCAAATATTATCAGACTACTTTTCCCTTTCAAATAACCCATTATTTGGGATATGCTATATTTTGGTGGAATCTCCAGCAACATATGAATATGGTCTGGACAACATTCTGCTCCTATTATATTTATTCCTTTTCTATCACATAGATCCCTTAATATTTTTCCTATATCTTGTTTTAATCTTCCATATATTACTTGTCTCCTGTACTTTGGAGCAAACACTATATGATATTTACAATTCCAAGATGTATGTGATAAACTATTTTTATCCATTTTAGGATACCTCCCTTTTCTATTTATGCTACTGCCAGTAACATATATAGTTTATCACGGGAGGTTTTTTGCTTGAAGCTAAAGCT
>NZ_JBBMFO010000085.1:0-581 GCF_040096015.1 Peptoniphilus hominis (ex Hitch et al. 2025)
CTAAAAAGATTAGGCTATGTAATAAACAAGAAGAAAGTACAAAGACTAGTACAAAAACTAAAACTTCAAGTAACAAGCTTCTCAAGAAAAACAAGAAAATATTCATCATACAAAGGAACAATAGGAAAAGTAGCAGATAATGAAATAAATAGAAAATTCACAGTAGAAAGACCATATACACAAATAACAACAGATACAACAGAATTTAAATATCTAGAAAAAGATAAAAATGGAAACTATCAAGTAAAAAAACTTTACCTAAACCCATATCTAGATATGTATAATGGTGAAATCATCTCCTACGAAATATCAAAACAACCAACACTAAAACCAATACTAAAAGCCTTAGACAAAGCAATAGAAATAACAAGTATAAATAAAGAAGAAAGAGTCTTTCATTCAGACCAAGGCTGGGCTTATCAGGTAAAACAATATACATCAATACTAGAAACTCATGGAATAACCCAATCAATGTCAAGAAAAGGAAATTGTCTAGATAACTCACCAATGGAAAACTTCTTTGGGATATTAAAACAAGAAATATATTATGGCAAAAAATTCTACTCATATGAAGAATTAAA
>NZ_JBBMFO010000086.1:0-548 GCF_040096015.1 Peptoniphilus hominis (ex Hitch et al. 2025)
GATAAGTGACTGGGGTGAAGTCGTAACAAGGTAGCCGTATCGGAAGGTGCGGCTGGATCACCTCCTTTCTAAGGAAAAAAATCTTCACACTATTTTAATTATATATGGGGGTATAGCTCAGTTGGGAGAGCGCCTGCCTTGCAAGCAGGAGGTCAGGAGTTCGAATCTCCTTATCTCCACCAATGACCTAACAGAAATCTACGATTTCGTCGTAGGTCAGGTGTCGCGCAGTTTCAAATCTATGATTTGTCAAAAAGCGACCAAACCGACACGCTGAAATCGAGCGAAAGCGAAGATTGAAGCGAAGGAGGTTGTGTGTAAAGAATTCCCAAGAGACCGACCGCAAGGGAGAGTCGATTGGCTAGAATTCGATTACCACCAAGACTTTCGCGATAGCGAAAAGATCTGATGACTTCTTTGAAAAAAGAAGAGAACCATAACAACTTAAAAACTAATCAAAATTTCTTAAACAAACAATTAAACTGGAAATAAACAGAAATGTTTATTAACAAAGGTCAAGTTAAAAAGAGCACTAGGAGAATGCCTAG